>DATAJS010000019.1 GCA_036262035.1 Burkholderiales bacterium
AAGACCTGATCGCGAAGATTGATTGCTTCGTGCAGCAATACAACAAACACTGCAAGCCATTCATATGGACCGCCACCGCCGACTCGATCATCCAGAAACTGGAACGGCTTTGCAGGCGAATTAACGGGACGGCACACTAGCTGTTGGCTTTCTCCGGTTCCTCCAGCATTGCATTCGCCCGGGCGGTTCCGTAAACGATGGGCCAGGCACGCTCGAAATACGCCTTTGTTCCACGCCTCGCGAAACATGCTGACATCGCTTTGGCACGCGCTACGCGTTCCAGAGCGCTATTCATGAGTACGTCGGCGCGAGACATGGAGTGGGCAGCGGCAGCGACGCGGCGCTCGATTTCTTCGGCGATAGCTCGTTCTTCTTCGGCTCTGGCCTCATGGTTGGCGACGTCTGCCTGCAGCAGCAGGTCGCGGAGCTTCGCTGCGAGCTGCAGTACATCTCCCTTCACGAGAAAGCAGCTCGCGCCGGCGCGAAGGGCACGGGCCTCGTCATGCGGCCTCGTCGCGTCGGTATAGAAGAGCAGGGGCACGTGAGGATCGGTTTTTCGCATCTCGCGGCAAAGCGACGGCCCACTCCAATCAGGCAGCCAGTACTCCATAACGCATGCGTCGAAGCTTCTGGAATTCCACTGCCGCAGCGCTTCGCCTGCGTTAGCGGCGAAGACCAGTTCATAGCCGGCTAGCGCGGCCTGCAGGCGCCGTTGATCGTTCTCGTCGTCCTCGACGCAAAGCAGGGCGTGACGAAACAAGGCTTTTGGCATGGGAGCTTTATCCCGTTTGAATGCAACGGACGGTGCGTTGACCGGCGTAGTGCACGAGTCCTCGGCGCGAGCGATATCCGCGCGCACTCGCGCTCGCCACACATTGCCCGAAGGTCTCATAGCTATCGAGCGTTTCCTCATGCAGTCTGTCGTCGCGATAGCGCTCCCAGCGCCACCCGGCGAACCATTCGTACAGAAAGACCCACTCGTCGCCTGTGGCGCCACGCTTGCGCACGGAGCGCGGCTCGAAGCTCACGTCCGCGCGGCCCGGCGTGCGCCGGCGGCACGTTTCGCGGCTTTCTTCGAAGCCCTGGTGTCCAGAGCGACCTTGCACTCGTACCCCGCCTTGCGTGCGTCCTGGCAGCACTCGAAAAAATACTCGAAAGCGTCGCTGAGCGTTCCCGTGCCGTCTTCCGGACGCCATTGCCATGCAAAGCGATCACCGCCGGTGACAGCAACCGACACCACGAGCGCAACTTTCATCGGATCTCCGGGAGGAACCAGCCAGGCGACGTGTGTTCAGACGACAGTCGCGGCGGCCGTGAGGACGGGACGCACTATGTCACCGCAGCAGGACGCGGGCGACTGGGAAGATGGAAGGGGTAGACCGGGAAAATCCCGGGTGAGGCGAGTCGGAGGGGCGCTTACTCCGGTGCGTCTTCGCTGACCCAACCCTGGGAGAGGGCGTAGCGCAGGATCTCGGTGCGGTTTCGCAACCGCAGCTTTTCCGTGGCCGTGGCCTTGTACGATTCGACCGTTTTTATGCTGAGGCCAAGCTCGTTCGCGATCTCCTTGTTGCTGCGTCCCCACGCGATCGCGCGCAGCACCTCCTCTTCGCGAGCGGTCAGCATGGCCCGCTGCGACGCCGAGCGCTCCGATCCCTCGCGCGCGAACGCACGGTCGACGATGCCTCCGGCGAGGCTCGGCTCCACGTAGGTGCCTCCCGAGGCCACGACGCGAATCGCCCGAATCAGAGCTTCCCCGGCGCTTCTCTTGAGAACGTATCCCTGTGCGCCCGCCGCCAGCACGCTTCTCACATAGCCCGGACCGCTGTGGCGCGTAAGCGCCAGTACGTGCACGCGAGGACACCGTTCCCGAATGTTTGCCGTGGCCTCGGCCCCGCCGATATCGGGCATCGTGATGTCGAGCACTGCCACGTCCGGCTCGCGCTCGCACGCGAGTGATACGGCCTCCCGGCCGCTCCCTGCCTGCGCGACCACTTCCATGTCGGGCTGCGCATTGATGAGCATGGCAAGCCCGTCACGCAGAATGGCGTGGTCGTCGGCCAACAGTACGCGCAGCTTGCTCATGGTTCCACCGGCTGTGAGGAGCGAGGAAGCCGTACAAAAACTGTCGTGCCCCGCCCGGCTGCGACTCGATAGATAGGGTGCCGCCCGCGAGCGCCGCCCGCTCGCGCATCCCGGTAATGCCCAATCCTGTTCCGATGCCCGCTTCGCCGGCCGCAGGATCGAAGCCCCGGCCGTCGTCTTCGACGATGAGCGACACGAGGTCCGCGCGGCGCTCCAGCAGCAGACCGACTTCGTGCGCCCGCGCATGTTTCGCTACGTTGTTGAGCGCTTCCTGCGCGATGCGGTAGAGCGTCGTCTCGATATGCGGCTCGAGTCGTATCCTGTCCATACCCTGTGTCGTCAGATGGACCGCGACATCGAAGTGCCGCTGCCAGGTTCCAATGTACTCGGACAATGCGTCAACGAGCCCCAGATCGTCGAGCGCCGTCGGCCGGAGCTCCCAGACGATGAAATCGACATCCTGCTCGAGCTGCTTCCAGATGGACGCGAGGTCCGCGAGCTCCCGCTGCAGGGGCGCCGGCAGAAGCGGTGCCTCGCCCATTGCCGCGATCTTCAGCCCCAGCGCCGTCAGCTGCTGTCCGAGCTGATCGTGAAGCTCGCGCGAAATACGGCGGCATTCGCCTTCCTGCGCCTGGACGAGCCGGCCGAGAAGGCGCACGCGCATCTCCTCGGACTGCTTGCGCTCGATGATTTCACAGCGCAACGCTTCGTTGGTTTCGGCAAGATCGCGGGTGCGCTCCGCCCAGCGCACCTCGAGCTGCTCGCGCGCCTCGCGCAGCGACTCTTCGGCGCGCCGGCGCTCGGTGAGGTCCTGCGCGATCTTGGTGTAACCCAGCAGCCGCATCCCGTCCAGCAACGGCGCCAGAACGCCGCTGGCGTAAAAGCGCGAGCCGTCGCGGCGCATGTGCCAGCGCTCGTCGAGCGCCCGCCCCTGTTCGCGCGCCATTTGCATCTCCAGCAGGTGCGCGTTGCGCGCGCGATCCTCCGGCGTGAAGAGGATGGAGGCGTTCTGTCCGATGGCCTCCGTCTCGGCGTAGCCGAATATGTTCTCGGCGCCGGCGTTCCAGCTTTCGATGCGGCCGCTCGTATCCGTCGTGAAGATGGCATAGTCGGGCACGCTTTCGACGGTGAGGCGAAGCCGCTCTTCGCTGCGGCGTAACGCCTCCTCGGCGGCGCGGCGGGCCGTGATGTCCGTGAAAACGACCGCGACGCGGTCGCTGCCGCGGCCGCCGATTCGGCTCGCGTAGACGTCGAACCAGCGGTCGAGCGCGGCGGCGCGGCCTTCGAAGCGCACCGGCTCGCCCGTGGCAGCCACCTCGCCGTAGATCTGGAACCACTCCTCCTCGTGCCCGGGCGCGACCTCACGCATCAGCCTCCCCGCGGCGTTCGCGATTCCGCTTTGCTTGGCGAAAGCGGCATTGACTTCCCTGAAACGATAATCCAGAACCTTGCCCGCGCCGTCGCGGATGAGATCGAGGATGCAGAAGCCCTCGTCGATCGAGTCGAAGAGCGTCCGGTAGCGTTCCTCCGAATCGCGCAACGCGGCGTCGGCACGCGAGCGTTCGGTGATGTCGACGGCCATGCCGACGATGAAACGACGACCGTCGAGCAACGTGCCGGGCGAAGACGCGCTGAAGCTCCAGCGGCGATGTTCGCCGCTCTGCGTCGCAATTTCGAACTCGACGTCGAGCGAGCGTCGCGACCCGGCGAAGAGATCGTGCATATGCGCGCGAACCGCGTCGGCGCCCTCGCCGTAAGCGCGGGTGAGCCAGGCATCCACGGTGGGGACGTCCCGCAGCGCGTAGCCCGTAAGCTCGGTCCAGGTGCGGCTGATCTGCAGCACTTCGCCGTCCTCGGCATGCATGATCACGGGCACCGGCGCCTCCTCGATCGCCCGCCGGAACTGCTCCTCGCTCGCCCTCACGGCCGCCTCGGCACGCCGCCTCGCGGTAATGTCGACGAAAGTCAGCACTACGCCATCGATACGGTCGTCGGAGGTGCGATAAGGCATCAGGCGCGCGATGTAGGCGCCGCCGTTTGCCGATTCCACTTCGCGCTCGATCGTCTGCAGCGTTTCCGCGACGCTCGCGATGTTCGCCTCGAGCTGCGGATAGCGCAGCCGGTGGGTGATGTGCTCGATCGGTCGCCCGACGTCGTCCGGAATCAGATTGAACAGGGCGCGCATGCGCGGGGTGTAGAGCCTGATGCGTCCCTCGGCATCCAGAAACAGGGTCGCGATCTCGGTCGCATTCATGAGATTGCGCGCGTCGTTGTTCGCGTGCATCAGCTCCCGGACCTTGGCCTCGAGCTCCTCGTTGACCGTCATGAGCTGTTCGTTGAGCGATTCGAGCTCGCGCTGGCTGGCCTCGAGCTCTTCCGTGGTCACCCGCAGCTCCTCGTTCATCGCCTGCAGCTCTTCGTTCGAGGCCTGCAGCGACGACTCCGCGGCTGCACGGCTGACGAACGAGTCGTCGCGTTCCGAACTATCCTTCGACGCCATGGCGCGCCTTCGCAAGGTGAGGGGGTATCATAAGACAAGCACACAGCGCCGCTCGTCTGGGCGCTCTCAGCGGCCACAAGAGAACCGATATGGCAGTCGCGGAAGCCCGGAGGACCAGGATTCTTTGCGTGGAGGACTACGAGCCGACGCGCGGTGTGATGGCGGCGACACTGCGCGAACTGTACCCGGATTTCGCACGCGACGGCGAAGAGGCGCTGATCAGGATCGGATCGGCTGCCTACGACGCGTACGTGGTGGACCAGTGGCTGCCCGATTACAGCGGAATCCTGCTGTGCCGCGACATACGTCGGCTCGATCTCCACGTATCGATCGTGTTTTTTACCGTTGCGGATCGCGAAGAGATGCGGGACCGGGCGATGAAAGCCGGAGCGACCGCGTGTCTCACCACGACCGTCGACTACAGCGAGCTGCGCGAGCAGATCGCGAATTTGATTGCAGTCTCCGATGGCAAAGCCGAACCCGCGCGAAACGCCGCGGACGAAGCGCTCGCAGCCCTCAGGCGTCTCGGCAGGGCCGCCGACAAGGCGCAGGTGCGCGACGCCTACGTCGCGGCCGGCGGCACCTTGAGCCGCTTCGAGCGCTGGTGGAGCGAGTTGGCGGCGCGCCGTTAGCGCGCCGCGTGCGCACACGAAACGGCAGAGCGTCACGAGGTCAGCCGCGCGCGCCGAGGACCGCTATGGCTGGAACCGGACGAAATGCATGCCGGGCAGCCGATCTCAGTCGTAAACTGCTGTCTCACACTGCAGGAAGACGGCCTCGACGCGATGGATCATCACGACAGAAGATCCGACTCAGTGCGCCTGACGTGGGAGCACGCGGTCAGCGTGTGGAGTGATGCGCTATCGACATGGCGCCTTATTGCAAGGGCCGCACAATACCGCGGCAATCTTGCGGATGCGAAGCGTGCGCAAAACGAGATCGATCGATGCATCGCACAGGTCAGCCATGCGCAGGCGCTGCTACGCACCCTGAGCGCTAATTCCTGGGCCGAACGGTGCTTTTCCGCAACTCAAGCGGTATCGCCGCCCGAGTTACGACATGATTTCGCAGTTGTGGACGACGATCCGTTGGTATCGAAGCGATATCGCGCCTGCTCAGGACGAGCGGATATGCCATAGAGCAGCACGGCAGCGGCGCTGAAATGCTCGCCTCGCTTTTTCATTCGACGCCGCGTTGTGTGGTGCTCGACATCAACATGGACGGGCTTTCGGGCTTTGATGTTCGCGACGCACTTGGACGTGGCGGTTACCGCATCCCTATAATTTTCGTCTCAGCCGATCAGGTCGATTGGACCGCGCAACACGCCTTCGGCGAAGACGTCGTTGCATGCCTGCGTAAGCCTGTGGACGACGTCGTTCTGTTGGAAGCTGCCTCCACCGCGCTTCGGCGCACGAACTTCGCTGTCGGCAGGTACGCGAAGTAGCGCCAATCCGAGGCGGACACTATCTATCGCCGGCGGCGTCGTCTAATACCCGCGGCGTAGACGCCGCAGCGGAATCGCCCGTATAGTCGCCGTGACTGCAACTCGGATGCCTGCACGAGCGTGGATCGCACAACCGGCGAACTCGCCTGGATCGGAGGCGGCGCGCTGTTCCGCGCGGTTCTGCTCGCGCTCGCGCTGCTCCTGGCGCTCGTGCCGTCCGCGACGGGCGCCGCGAGCAAGGTCCTGATCGTCTTCGATGAAGACAACGATCTGCCCGGGCTCGCCGTCATCAATCGCAGCCTGCGCGAAGGCTTCACCGCGGAGCTCAAGGGCGAGGTCGAGCTCTACAGCGAATCGCTGAACCTGTCGCAGTTCACGTCTCCTGACCACGACGCTATCCTGCTCGAAAACTTCCGGCGCAAATACGCCGGCACGCGGCTCGACCTCGTCGTAGCGGTGCTCGGGCCTTCGCTCGATTTCCTGCTGCGCCATCGAGACACGCTGTTGCCAGGCGTCCCGATCGTCTTCTGCGGTGTGGAAGCTTCGGAACTGAAGGGGCGACTTCCCGCGCGGGACGTGACCGGTGTGCTGCTGCACCGCAGTTTCGCGCCGACGATCGACATCGCGCTCAAGCTTCAGCCGCAGGCGCGTCATCTCTACGTCGTCGGAGGCAGCTCCGGTTTCGATCGGCATCTCCAGGACACCGCCCGCCGCGAGCTCGCCGCGTTCGACACGCGGCTGTCGATCGAATATCTGACGGCGTTGCCGATGCGCGAGCTCATCCACACGCTTCAACGGCTGCCACCGAACAGCGTCGTGCTGTTTCTCACGATGCTCGCGGACGGGGAGGGCCGGTCCTTCATACCTCACGATGCGCTTGCAGAGATCGCGAGAGCCGCAAACGCTCCGGTTTATGTCGCGGTCGACCAATTCGTGGGGCGGGGGGCGGTCGGCGGGCACGTCTACAGCCTTGCAAAGCATGGGCGGTACGCGGCGCAGATGGGCGTGCGTATCCTGCGCGGGCAGCCCGCGGCGAACATTCCGATCGTCGAGCCGGAAGACCACGCCGTCGTCTTCGATTCGCGTGCGCTCGAGCGCTGGGGACTCGACGACGAGCGGCTGCCGCCGGGAAGTCTCATCGCCTACCGCGCGCCATCGGCGTGGGAGCAGTACAAGTGGTATGTCGCGGCCGGGATTACGCTCATCATGCTCGAGGGGGTGCTGATCGCCGGTCTGCTCGTCAATCGCGCGCAGCGGCGACGCGCCGAGGCTGCGGCGCGGGAAAGCGAAGCGCGCAGTCGGAGGGCGGAAGACGAGGCCCGGACACAGCGCGAGGAGCTGGCGCACGCCCTGAGGGTGTCCACGCTGGGCGAGCTCGCGGCGTCGATTGCCCACGAGCTCGCGCAGCCGCTGACCGCCATACTTGCCAACGCGCAGGCGGCGCGGCGACAGGCAGCGTCAGGTCATGCGCACGCGAAGCGGGATCGGGACGAGGCGCTGGACGACATTGTCGAGGCCGCCATGCGTGCCGACGATACGATCAAGCGATTGCGCAGCCTGTTTCGCAGGGAGCGCACCGAGCGCGTGACCGTCGACGTCGACGCTCTCGTGGAGGACGTGCTCCGCCTCCTGCGCAGCGACTTCATCAGCCGTCAGATACGCGTGCGATTCGTGCGGGGGCAAGAGCCGAGCCCTGTGTCGGGCGATCCGGTGCAGCTGCGACAGGTCCTGCTCAATCTGCTGGTGAATGCCGCGGACGCGATCGGCGCTGCGGGCGCGGAGCCGCGGCAAATCGAGGTCGAGGTGGCCGAACGGGATGGAGCCCACATCGTCATCCGGATTCACGACACGGGCGCGGGCGTGCCGGACCACGAGCTGGAGCGGATCTTCGAGCATTATGTGAGCAGCAAGCCGCACGGGCTCGGCATGGGGCTCGCAATCAGCCGGTCGATCGTCGAAGCGCACGGGGGCCGCATCTGGGCGACGCGCAACACCGATCGCGGCCTGACGCTGCATGTCGAGCTGCCTCGGCTGCGCAGCGCGCCGAGCCTAACAGGCCACGCCACTACGGGTCCCGAATGACCAGGACAGGTGCTTGGCGGTGACCCTTCGCACCGCGCGCTCGCGGGGTTGGGCCGTGCGACTTTCGCGTGCACGTCGCTGACGTGTGCTTTTGACCCGGCGCGGCGGGGTAACTTCGGGGGTAACTCGTCCCGAACGTGCGGTAATAGAATTGCTGCATCAAGTGCTTGTGGGATGAATTGGATTGAGACCCCCGCCTCCAGTCAGATCAGGGCGCTAGCACGCCTCTGCTTATCAGCGGCTTTGTTTCCGTCGAAGGCACACTCGACTGCGGAACATCGCTCTCGTGATCGGTGCGGCTTGCGTTGGCTATGTGGCGCGAGAAGTGCCTCCCGTTCTGTTGAACCGTGTTCTTCGCCTCGATGTGAGTATTGTGCTTGTCGCCGAGGCATGTTCGAGCTGCGTCTACGCGACACCATGTAAAAGCCCCCGATCATCGGCGGGTTTCGAGTGGCGCGCGAAGTGCGGGAGGCTCGAGCAGCGATAGCGCTGCGACATGGTTCGGCACTGCGCCATCCGAGATGCTGCCGTGAAGCGACGGCGGTAGGGCAGCGCGAGGCTTCGGATGCCACCCTCTTCGCCATCACTTCCCATAAGTCATTGCAGTCACAAGCTTCTTGTTCGCCACCAGTGCGTGACTTACAAATTGCCCTACAACTTTTGTGGCCCTTTGTGACCGTTATCGCTAGACGGCTCATATCTATGTCCCGGTCTCATCGGCGAAATCGATGTCGAGGAACAGGCTGTTGCGGACCGCAAACGGCCACATGTTCTCGGACTCTTCAATGACGCCTTTGATCGCGCGCGCGAGCAACGCCCATGCGTTTGCATCACGCTTCTTCCAGCTGACGATCAGTAGCGTGTACACGTCGAGGTGCTGCAGCCTGGTTACGCGGTAGGCGACCAGGTCGATCTCTCGTACAGTCTCCTCAGAATCGTCTACGTAATACTTGTTGCTAATGACTGTCCACGCCGCTCGCTTCAAAATCTGAGGGATCCCGTTCTCTAGAACGAAGCCTGTCTTCCGAATCTCTGCGGCGAACGGAAGAATGATCATCTGCGACGCGTTACGAGAACACTACGGTCAATCTTCCATGATCCTTCGTTCGAGCCCGTTCTTTCACCACAATTTCGACATCGCGGCCAAGACGGGTAAGACAGTCCAACAGCCGACGCTCAGGGACACCGCGAAAGCCGCCGCGCAGGCTTCGACAAGCTGGGTTGCGTTAAGCCTAGCAGAGTCGCTACCTCAGTTTGCGTGAGTCCTCTGTGATCGATGATCTCGGCAATCTTGCTGACGAGCTGCGCCTTGATCAGCATCTCGTTGGCATCGTCGTAAGCGAGCGCGCATCAGCGTATGTCTGCTAGCGTACAGACGCCGGGCCGGTAGAGGCATAAAGTCGGGAGAGTGTGCCTCGGCGCACACTACTTCCTGTAGGCCGGGCCTCCCCTCGCGGCATATCGCCACGCCGCCAAGAACTCCTCGAGCGGAGTTCGTCTCCATCTCGATCCAGCATCTTCGCCTGCGCAAATTTTCGCGCAGTGATCTTATTCGCGCGCGCTATAGCGATGCCGCGGCATATGCATGCAACGCGTTACGGGAGCAAAGACATTGCGACAACCAGTACCTGCTTCAAAGCCGGCGATACTCTGCGTCGACAAAGATCCGATCACAATAGCTGAGTACGAGGCGCTGTTCGGCGAGCACTACGAACCCGTCATTGCGCATTCGGCGAGCGAAGCCATGACCCTCCTTTCTCGACGGACCTTCGATCTTTATATTCTGGAATTCTGGCTCGACGGTTGGACCGGGCCGGCATTGTGCGGCGACATACATGATAGTGATCCTCACGCGCCGATCCTGTTCTGTACAAGTGCGCCGAGTGAGCGTGACCGGGACCGCGCAATCCGTGCCGCGGGGCCGCGCGCAACCGTGTGTTGAAGGGGCGGCGCGGCCGAGCTGCGAGCATTAATGGTGCAACACTAGTGGTTCGCGCGAACGCACATGGCCGCTATGCGCGCTTTGTCGCGTGTCGCGTCGCGCCAGCATGAGGACCGGGAACTCCGGTCTCGCACGTTTGGTGCGTGACGGACTCGTCACACGGCAGGCGTCTGCCACCATCGCTCGAATCTCGAGCGCGTGCCGCCTGCCTGCAGATACGCGGTACGAACTCGATTTTCAGCGAGTCTCCTGACCGTGTCGGGGTTGTTCCCGCCCCTTGGCGCCTTGGAATAAGCCAGCTTGATCGTTTGCCACGCCTCGGCAGCGGCTGCGACTGCGTCCGCCTGGCGCGAGGCCATAGCGCTTAGCACCATGGCCAGCGTGTCACGCAAGACCGAATAATCGTCGCTTTTTCGCAGAAACGCGTTTCCGCCCGCGTAGCGCTCGCTCTTCGATGGCGACGTCGTCCGCGACGGTCCAGAACACGATCGGCACGTGGGGATCGTTCCCGCGTATCTGGCGGCAGAGTAGGATTCCGTTGTAATCCGGCAACCAGAGATCGAGCACGTACGCGTCAAATGCCGAGGCATTACTCGCGCGTATGGCGTCCTCACCACTGCGGGCCTCGACGGCGGCATAGTCGCGCAGAGCGCGCGCCAGCACGTGCCGCGTGGCTTCGTCGTCATCTACGTAGAGAACGCGCGCACGTGAATCGACCGTCGAGTCCATTAGCCGCTCTGGGCCGCCACAGCGCCTCGCCCGCTAATTGCACCCGGCCCGGCAGGGAGGTCAAAAGATGTCGACTTGCAAGAATTGCGCGCGGCAGCGGGGAAGGCCCGCGCAAACGACACCGCAGGCGCAAGAAGCGACGCTGTGGCGCACCGTTGCTCACTTGCCACGCCCGATTTAAGCCTCGCAGTGCCGACGGTGCATGGCTCAGGCCGTGCTGTCGGGGCGCGGCTCAGTGGTCGATGCCGGCGGCGCGGCCGCTTCACCTGCCGCGGTGTTGCCGCTGCCGGACTTGCGAAGACGTTTTTCTTCCTTCTTCTGCTTCTTGGCAAGGTCACGTTGGCGTTTAGCGAATTCATAATTTGGTTTCGGCATCTATTGATCCAGGTCTAGTCGTTTTCCGCCTGGGGCGGAAGGTCCGGTCGCGTAGGTGAGTTCAACCTCATATCCATGCTGACGTGCATCCGTCAGACAATCGTGGTACAGCTCGAACGCACGTGCACTAGCGTCGGCACCCTCTAGCGCTCGCCAATGCCATGAGTAACCGGAGCCGCCGGGAACGGGGGCGTCATATACCTGCGCTCGCCTCATGCGCGTTGCTCGGCGGCGATGTTCGCGCGTTCCATTCGATTATGTCCTCTCCAGGGCATCAAGCCGAAAAGCAAAAAAGCCGGGGCTAACCCCGGCTCTCAGAGGTTCCGGCTGTATCTACTACGCCGCTTGGATGTTGCTCGCCTGGTCCTTGCCTCGATTGCCGGTCGTCACCTCGAACGACACCCGCTGGCCTTCGCGGAGCGTCTTGAAGCCTTGCATGCTGATCGAAGAGAAGTGCGCGAACAGATCCTCGCCGCCGGCGTCGGGCGTGATGAAGCCGAAGCCTTTGGCGTCGTTGAACCACTTAACAGTACCTGTAACCAATTTTTGAAGTTCCATAGAAAGGGCTGAGCCCGAATACCGAGTCCGTAACCGCGCTAGACGTCAGACGGCGCCAGTGCTTCGATAGCAGAAACGAACAAGGTGCCGCACAGTAGTGGCTTCGGCGGGATGCGTCAACGTACATCGCTCGTCAGAGTTGCACATGAAGTCCCGAACATTGTCGATTCGCCTGGCTCATTGCCGATCACTCGCGGCCAGAACGTGCCTCACATGTGGACGAGCAGGACCGAAGGGAGGCCCCGAATCACGCTATCGCGCGCCCAAGAGCAGACGCGAGACCCGGAACTCCGACGGTTTCGTTAGGCACTCGTGTCCACCCGCGGCGAGTGCGCGCTCACGCCATTCGCGTTCGCGTACATATGCGGACACGACAATAATTCGAGGCAGGTCCTGCGTGAACAGCTCGCACAGCCGCCGAGTGGCCGTGATGCCGTCCGTAACCGGCATCTGCAAGTCGAGCAGTATTGCGTCGGGGCGGCGCGCATGCAATATCTACCGCCTTGGCCCCGTTGCAGGCCATGTCGACGGAGTGGCCCGTCGTTTCGAGCAAGACCCGCGCGGTGTACCGAGTATGCGGTTCGTCGTCCACGATGAGAACGTGCATCTACAGGGCAGATGCGGACGCGCTAGTTTTGCGGCGGCCGGTGCAGCCGACTGACTCGGCCAACGACGCGGTGTGGCTGCACATACCGAACCTCACGCCGTTAGAGCGAAGTAAAGCCGCAAGTCCGAAACGCGGGAGCCCACGCTACGCACGGCGGTGGTGAGCTCCGCAAACGTGACATGAAAGCGCTCGAGCCAGAACTCGCACTCATGCTCGGCGCTGACGTCGACGCGGTCGCGGTCTTGATCTATTTGATGCGGGCGATGATGTTCCATGAGAGTTGTCCTTTCGGCGCAGGTTGCGAAGGCGTGAGCTAGCGCAAGCGCCGTGCCGGCGGTCGCTGCACACGATTTGTGACAATGAAGGAGATCGGACGCGAGCAACGCAACAGAGTAGACTCCGCGCACGCTCCACCCTCCGTGACGGCCCTCGGAAGCCGTCCACTTCCCGCAGGTTCACCCGCTCCAGCAACCCGCCCACGCCGGCCCGCCACGACTTTCGTGCAGGCGCTTGCGCGCGCCTGGACCGCGCCGCTTCGCGTCGCCGGATCGCGAAAGGAACTCCTATGGCACACCTAACGAAGCACATATCCCGCCGTCCGCTGGATCGCGCAGTCGGCCCGCTCGTAGCTGATGTCGACCGCTATCTCCGTAAGGAGGCATGATGGCCATCCGCGAACGGCTCACCGCTTGGAGCGCGGGGAGCGTCAGAACCTGGCTGCACTTCTCGCTCGGTGCGACCTTATTGGTCGTCATCGCGACCAGCATCGATTTTGCAAACACCGCGGCGCGCGGCTCGTTCGGCGCCGAGGCGTTGAGATCCTTCCTATTCGCGCTCGAGCTGGTCGCGAGTGCTGCCTTTGTCGCGACACTCCCATGGGGCGTGCTCCGTCTTATCAGGGGCAAACTTGCTGCGCCGTACTTCGGCGATTGGGTGCTGTGGAACGCGTACGTAGTCGTCGCGCTCGTCCTGATGTTGCGCCTTCTGCGCTAAAAAACGGGCCCGCGATGACGGGATCACAGGTTCTAGGCCATCCAAAGAAAGAAACCAAATGCAATTGAACCCCCAACTGAAAGAGCTGCTACTGCAGGCCCTCGAACATGAGCGAGGAGGCGAGCTCGTCTACGACACGGCGATATCGTGCGCCATCAATGAGGATCTCGAAGAGAAGTGGGAAGACTATCTCGAGCAGACCGAACGTCACGTCGAGATACTTACCGAGGTCTGCGAGGCGTTGGACATCGATCCGGACGAGATGACGCCGGGCCGCCGTATCGTGCAGCACAACGGCGACGCCATGGTGATGGCGATGAAGATGGCGGCCGATGGCGGCGACCGGGCCGCGGCTCAGCTCGTAGCCTGCGACTGCGTCATGCTCGCGGAGACACGTGACCACTTCAACTGGGAGCTGATCGGCGAATGCGCGCGAGCGCTCGCTGGGGTCGAGCGGGCGGTGCTCATGAAGGCCTACGAGCAGGTGCAGTACGACGAGGAAGAGCACCTGTACCACAGTCAAGACTGGTGCCGTGAGCTCTGGCTGGACTCCCTCGGCCTCGAGGCCGTTCTGCCGCCGCGGCTCGAGACGTATGGCGGAGGCGCGCCGGATGATGGAGAAGGCGCGGACGAACGCAACGCCTAAACTCCGGTGGAGGTGCATCGCGGACGGCACACGCGAAACGTTGAGGATGTCGCAATTGCCGTTCAAGACGCGAGAAGAGTGCGTTCGAGACGCCATCAGGCACGGGTGCGTCAGTGGCGGGCATGATACCAACGATTCCGCGTGCTATTCAGCGGGAAGCAGTCGTGATTGAAGGCGGCCAGCCATCGCGCTCGCTTTCGCGGGAGGAAATGCCCTCGCGCGTACGCCGCAGGCGCTTACCAGGCGCTCCACGAGCGTGGTTATCTTCCGCAGCTGGTTCCGGCGCATCGATCGGCTGTCACCGGCGGCATCATTGCGGGTAATCCGACAGCACATAGGCTCGAGAAGCTCCGGGAATTCTGGCGCCAGGCGGCCGCAGGAACTGCCATCGGCTTTGCGCCAGCGGCCGGTAGGTCCCGCGAGGCCTACAACCTGATGCACGTTCCAGGCGCTGACTATTCAGCGACACCTGGTGTGCAAACCATTCGCCTCTTGTTCGAAGATCCGCAGGACGTTAGCCGAATCGTGCTTCGCTTCGATGAAAGTGCTGTCACGCGTACGCAGGAATTCTCGCTGCGCTGGTCGCAGGGGTACGGGCGCGTTGAAGGAAATCGTCCGTCAGCAGTGGAACTTCAGCCCGGGTGGCGCCACATCCGAGCTGGAAGACTCCGGGCTGACCGCGAAGGCGCCCGCGTGTTAGAGCTGACCATTATGCCGCGCATGCCGCGCCCGAGCGTTCTCGGCGCGCTGCGGGCGAGGTCGCGCGGCTCTGACGTACATCGCGAGCGTACCTAAATTGGTTAAATGCCTCGTCTCTATTCCCACGATCAACGATTCGCATCTCGCGATCCCCTCACGCGCTGCGGCATACTCGACGGCGGAGCTCGCGGTCTCGAAGCGATCGAACCAGGTCCGCCGCCTGGCGAGCAACTGAGCAATGGTGTGCCGGCACGCTGCATGGTCGAAAAATGCGTCGCGCTGGGTTAGTGCAGGTAACGTGAGGTCCATGGCGCCCTTGCGAGTGCGCGCACGCAGCGCCTCGACGAAGCGTCGGGCGAGCCGCAGTGCGAGTGCTACCTGAAGCGGGAGGTGCGGCGCGAAACCCCTGGACCTTTCAAAGGGCTTCTTCTCGGGCGGGAGCCCGGCGGATCGAGGAAGAGCGAGAAGACTCTCCTGAGACTACGCGCTGCGGAGGGCGACGTCAAAGCATCGCCAATGTTGACACTGACACGCAACGTGGCTTCGACGGTAAGCTGGCGTGGGCTCGGCGGTTCCCACGATGATGGTATTCACCGACTGCGGCCTGCCGCAGCCGTGTGGAGAGGAACGCGCAAACGCCGTGAGCACCTTGATGACACTGCACGGAGCGCGTACGCAAATGCTTATCCGCATACGGCGCGGCGAATCATGTGCTCTTCAGCATCCGGTGAAGATCGAACACACCGCCGCTAACGAGGGCTGGTGCGAACTCCGACGAGCTTGTAACTCCACGTCAACACGTCTTTCGCCGGGGCGGCGCCCTTGCCGTAGTACAGCGCGCCGCCGACCTGCCGTTCGTCCTGCGGGTCCACCGTGACGGGGATGTGCGCAATCGCGTCGCCGATCTCCCGACAGGCTTGCCCGGGCGCACGCGGGCAGTCCTGCAGCTTCACCTCGACGCTGATGCCGGTTACGCGCAGTGCTGTAGATCGGTTGAGGAGGCGTCCGGAAAGCTCATAGGTCTCGTCGAAAGTGCGCCGCACAGTTACATCCTGCAGCACGATTTCCGAGGCGGATATGCTCTCGAGCCCCAGCTGCCGCACGCGTTGCTGGTCGGTGTAGAGCCAGGCGGCGGCCGCCACTGCCGCCACGAGCACGGCCGACGCGACCTTCCGAAAGCCTGCGATGAACAAGACCGCGACGACGATAAGCGGTCCAATCAGCCAAAACATGTGTTTGCCTCAGGTATCGAAGACGAACCGCCGCGGTACGGCGGTTTTATATGCAGAGAACGTGCAGGACGGGTCGCTCAGCAGGCGGGTGTCGACCTGATCTGCGCTCCGGGTGTGCGTGCGCTGGAGAGGTAACGCTCGTCCATGTCGGTGATGCTAACACCGACGTTCGGGACCTTACGGAAGTATCGGCCGCGACGGCAGTATGGAAGAAAGGGTTCGGTATTTGAGGACGCAGGGGTGAGGCCGCACCGTTCCAACATCCTGGCGCCTCACTCAGGCGCCGACGCCTGTCCTGTTGCCTTGCGTTGGGCGCGCTGTATCTGCTCGACGGCGGCGCGAGTCCATCGCGGCGAGCACTGGGGTTCGTCGCTCGCGCCCGCCGACGGCGGCGCCGTTCGTGCGCAGCGGACGCCTGCGCGCGCTGGCGATCTCGAGCGCCAGGCGATCTGCGGCATGGCCCGATGTGCCGACGGTCGCGGAATCGGGTTATCCGGGCTACGTCGCGGTCGGCTGGGCCGAGGTGTTCGCGCCTGCCGGCGTTCCCAGAACACTCCCGCCGCGTATCAACGCCGATATCAACCGCACGTTGGCATCACCGGATACGCGCGATCGGCAAAAGCCCCAGTGCGTGACGGCCGGCGCGGCGCGCCGGGAAGCCTATTCGGGCTTGATACCCGCCGCGTCGGCCACCTTCCGCCACTTGTCGATCTCGCGCTTCAGGAACTCCTGCGTCTGCTGCGGCGTGAGAATGAGCGGCTCCATCGCGAGGGTGTCGAGGCGGGTCTTGTAATCGGGGCTCGCGACGACCGCGCGATGCACCTCGGTCAGCCGCGCGATCAAGGCGCTCGACGTTTTGGCCGGCACCGCGACCCCGAACCACGTGCTCGCGACGATATCGGGATAGCCGAGCTCGGCGAAGGTCGGCACGTCCGGAATGGGCGCGAGGCGCTTGGGGTTCGACACCGCGAGCGCGACGCCTTTACCGCTCTTCACGTGCGGCAGGATGACCGACAGGTCGTTGATCACCAGGTCGACCTCGCCGCCGAGCAGCGCGATCACCGAAGGTCCGCCGCCCTTGTACGGGACGTGCTGGATGTCGATGCCCGTGTGCAATCTGAACAGCTCGACAGTCATCTGGATGATCGTGCCGGTGCCGGCGGAGCCGTAACGCAGCTTGCCCGGCTCCTTCTTCGCGAGGGCGATCAGATCTTTCGCCGTCTTGGCCGGAAAGCCCGCGCGCACCATCAGCACGTGAGGCCCGTTCGACGCGAGCCCGATGAAACGGAAATCTCGCACGATGTCGTACGGAATGTTCTTGAGCACGACCTGGTTCACCGCGAACGTGCTGGTCGAGCCGAAAAGAACCGTATATCCGTCGGGGTTGGAGGTTGCGACGATGTTGGCGCCGAGCGTGCCCGAAGCGCCCGGCCGGCTGTCCACGAGCACCTGTTGGCCCCAGTGCGCGGTGAGCTTCTCCGCGTAGAGCCGACCCAGGATGTCCGTGGGCCCGCCCGCAGCGAACGGCACGACCAGCCGCACCGGCCGGGTCGGATAGCTCTCTCCAGCCCACGCCGGGGCCGCGAGCAACACCGCTCCCGCCAAGGCCGCGCCCACACGAGCCGACGACTTTCTGAACATTGGATCTTCCTCCTCACTTTTGTTAGCGATACGACATTAAGATTGTCATACAATCGTGTCAAGCATCAGCCCCAGGGAGCCGTTCATGACCATCGAACTGAGGCGCGTCGACGAGTTTGCGCTGATTACGCTGAATCGTCCCGACGCTCTCAATGCGCTGTCGTTCTCGCTGCTCGCCGACTTCAGTCGGACGCTGGACGAAGTGGCGCACACCGACGCTCGCGCTCTGCTGATCATCGGCGCGGGCCCCAAGGCATTTTGCGCGGGTGCGGATATCAAGGAGCTCATGGGGCGCTCGCTCACGCAGCAGAAGCGCGGCGCCGCGCTGGGGCAGGAGACGTTCGCGAAGATCGAGCGATTGCCGATGCCGTCGGTCGCGATCATCAACGGCTATGCGTTCGGCGGCGGTCTCGAGCTCGCGCTCGCGTGCACCGTGCGCCTCGCGACCCGCGGCGCGAAGATGGGCCTGCCCGAGATCAAGCTCGGTCTCATTCCCGGCTACGGCGGCACGCAAAGGCTGCCGCGCGCGGTCGGCGAAGCGCGAGCGATCGACCTGATCATGACGGGGCGCACGATCGACGGCGAGGAAGCGCATCGAATCGGGCTCGTGCAGTCGCTCATCGAGGGCGACCCCCTCGAGCAGGCGATGGCGTACGCTCGCCAGTTCTCGGGCTACAGCCTGCCGGTGCTCGGTTTTGCGCGCGAAGCGGTCGGCCGCGCGCTCACGACACCGCTCGCGGAAGGCTTCAGGATCGAAGCCGATCTCGCGACGCTCGCGTACCAGACGCAAGACGCCGCCGAAGGCATGGCGGCTTTCGTCGGGAAGCGCAAGCCCGTATTCAAGGACGAGTGACGTTCATTCAGTCCGCCCGCGCGGACGCGCATTTTCAAAACAAGGACGAGGGCTCTCGTCCGCCAAACGAGGAGAATCATGATGCGTATCGTCGTCAGCAGCTTTCTCTTTGCAGCCGGGGCCGGCCTTGCGCTCACCGCCGATGCCCAGAGCTATCCGACGCGCCCCATCCGCTTCATCGTTCCGTTCGCCCCCGGCGGAACGAGCGATCTGGTCGCGCGCGTCGTGGGCGCCAAGATCGGCGAGGGCGTCGGTCAGACCGTCGTGGTGGACAACCGCGCGGGCGCCGGCAGCACGATCGGAAGCCACCTCGCGGCGACCGCGCCCCCCGACGGCTACACGATCCTCGTCTCGCACATCGGGCTTGCGATCAACGAGACGCTTTTCGCAAGGCTTCCTTACGATGCACTGAAACAGCTCACGGCGATCGCAAGGATCGGCAGCACGCCCAACGCCGTGGTCGTGAAGAATGCGCTGCCGGTGAAAACGATGCAGGATTTCGTCGCGCTCGCCAAGAAAGAGCCGGGCAAGCTCGACTACGGCTCCGGCGGCGTCGGCAGCACGGGGCATCTGTCGGTCGCGCTCCTGGAATACGTCGGCGGCCTGAAGTTCAACCACGTCCCGTACAAAGGAGGCGGTCCTTCGGTCACCGCCACGGCCGCCGGCCAGGTTCACTTCGCCATTCCCGCGCTGCCGACCGCGGCACCGCACATCAAGGCGGGCAGGGTGCGCATCCTGGCGGTCACGGGCGCCAAGCGCTCACCTTCGATGCCGGATGTGCCGACGGTGACCGAAGCGGCCGTACCGGGCTATGAGTTCGACTCGTGGTTCGGGATATTCGCGCCCGCGGGCACGCCTCCGGCGATCATCTCGCGCCTGAACAAGGTGATCGTGACCGCGCTCGGCACCGCCGAGCTGCGCGATCAACTGAGCCGCGCCGGCCTCGATCCCGAGCCTTCGACCCCGGAGGAAATGGGCAAGATCCTGCGCACCGATGTGGCGAAGTGGGCCAAGATCATCAAAGCCGCCGGAATTCCGATCAATCAGTAGCCCGGCAACGTCGGCGTAGCCGCATGCGTGGCGTCGATCACGGCTGATTGACGCGCACCCGCTCGAGCACGGCGCCGATCTCGGCCTCGCGCTCGAGCGCCCATAGCGTATCGAGCAGCCCTTCGCTCGCGCTCTCTTCCATGCGGCCGCGGCAGAGCGCGCGGTATTTCCGGTTGACTTCGTCGTCGCTCAGCGGGTTCTCGAGGTGGCCTTTGGGGTAGCTCCCGCTCTCGACGAAGCGCTTTCCCGATTTCGTGACGACGGTGATGCGGTTCATCATGGCGACCGGGAACGCCCGGGTGAACTCGGGGTTGTCGCTGACGCGGATGCGGTTCATGAGAGGACGCAGCGCGGGGTCGGCGATGCGCGCCGGGGTGAACATGTCGAGCGAGACCGATCCGTCCTGGAGCGCCGCCGCGAGCATGTAGGGCAGGCTGTGGTCGGCGGTCTCGCGCGTCTTCGGATCCCACTTCTCGCGCTCGCTGCCGATCTCGCTCCACGCGAGGTTGTAGGTCTCGACATGGACCTCCTCGATGTCTTCGGGGGCGACTTTCGCGCGGATCTCGAGCGCGAGGCCCATCGGGATCTGCGAGTGGTACTCGGTGGGGAAGAACTTGATGCCGGTGCGCTCGACGCCCGAGCCGCGCGGATGCCTGCCGAGCTCGCCCAACGTGAAAGGCCGCGTGACCTGATCCCATACGCCGTGCTTGCCTTCGAACGCGGCGGTCGGCGCGGTCATGCCTTCGTTCGCGAGCAGCGCGGCGAAAACCCCTCCGCGCGCCGAAGCCGCGCACGCGCAGCCTTTCCACATCGTCAGCTCGCCGCTGCGGGTCTGTCGCGTCGGCACGTTGGGACCGGCGGCGAGGGCGATCGCGTTGCCCATACGCTCGAGATCCAGGCCCAGCAGCTTGCCTGCGCCCACCGCGGCCGCGAACACGACGAAGTAACCGTGGTCCCAGCCCTTGTCGCGCAGCGAAGTCGCGTCGCAGAGCGCGTTGTAAACCTCGTAGGCCGCGATCATCGCGACCAGGGTCTGTCTGCCGTCCAGTCGAAAGGCGTCCGCGACTGCCAACGCCGCCGGCAGCGCGTCGCTCGGATGGCCTTCGCCGACCGAGGTGTAAGTGTCGTTGAAATCGAGGTAGCGGATCGTCACCGAGTTCGCGAACGTCGCCGCTTCCATCGAGGTGAGCGCGCCCGAACCGAGCACGCGCGCGGGCGGCGTGCCATTCGTTTTCGCCGCGAGCTTGCGCGCGATCGCCGACGGCGCGCCGTGGTAACCGCCGACGGCGCAGCCGATCGCATCGACCAGTAGCTTCTTCGCGGTATGGATCGCTTCCGGTGTGAGGTCTTCGTAACGCAGCGCGGTGACGTAGCGCGCGATCTGTTCGGTCGTCTTGTCCATTACTCCCCTTTGATGCCTGCCGCCTTGACCACTTTGCTCCAGCGCGCGAGCTCGGTGCGTATGCGTGTGGTGAGCGCTTCGCCGCCGGCTTCCACCGAGCCGGCCTCGATCCCCAGCGTTTCGAGCCGGGACTGCATCGCCTTGTCGCGCAGCGCCTTGTCGGTCGCCTCGCGCAGCGTATCGTTGACCTCCTTGCGCGTGTGCGCCGGCGTGAAGAGGCCGAACCACGTGACCGCTTCGTAATTCGGTATACCTTGCTCGGCCACCGAGGGGACCTCGGGCAGCAGCGACGAGCGCTTCGCGGCGATCACCGCGATCGGCTTGATGCGGTTCGACCGGATATACCCGAGCACCGATGCGATCGTGGTGAACGAAAGCTCGACCTGACCGCCCATGACGTCGATGAGGGCCGGCCCCGCGCCCTTGTAAGGCACCATGATGTAATTGACGCCCGCGATGCTCTTCAGGAGCTCGCCGGCGAGGTGAGGCGCGGCGCCCGTGCCGCCGTTGGCGATCGCGAGCTTGCCGGGCGACGCCTTGGCGCGGTTGATGATCTCGCGCACGTCCTTGCCGTCGAACTTCGGGCTCGCGACCAGCACGACCGGCGACACGCCCAGCAGCGCGAGCGGCACGAAATCGGTCTCGGGGTTGTACGGCGCACCGCCGTAGATCGAAGGGGAGATCGTGAGCTCGGCGGAGGTGCCGACGAGCAGGGTGTGACCGTCGGGGTTCGCCTTGGCGACGAGATTCGCGCCGATCATCGCGCCGCCGCCGGGGCGGTTGTCGACGATGAACGGCTTGCCGAACTGATCGGTGAAGCGCTCGGCGAGCACCCGCCCGATGATGTCGGTCCCGCCGCCGGGGGAGAAGGGAACGATCATGCGCACCGGGCGCTCGGGGTAGCCGGCGGCCCGGACGCCGCCGCCGAGCGTTGCGAGAAGAATCCCGACCGCGACTTG
Source organism: Burkholderiales bacterium (assembly GCA_036262035.1). Taxonomy (NCBI): domain Bacteria; kingdom Pseudomonadati; phylum Pseudomonadota; class Betaproteobacteria; order Burkholderiales; species Burkholderiales bacterium. Next base: position 21,795 of record DATAJS010000019.1, read on the forward strand.
CAGGTAACGCGACATCTCGTGCTCCTTTGTTTACATCTCGACCCGCAGCCGGTTTATCTTGGCTTCGTCGAGCGTTACGCCGAGCCCGGGCTTGTCCGGCACCTGCACCCGGTGCCCGTGCACTTCGAGCGGATCGGACACGATGTCCTCGGCGAGCGCGCCGCAGATCCCCGCGGAGAACGGCCCCTCGAGCAACGGCCCCGGCCACGCGGCGGCGAGATGCGCGACCGACGCGGTGGCGATGCTCGTGCAGGGATGGTTGCCCGGATAGATGCGCATGCCCGCCGCGTCAGCGATGTGCCAGAGCTTGCGCGAGTACCAGAGCCCGCCGTTCTTGGCGACCTTGGTTTGCACGACGGTCGCCGCGCGCTTGCAGATCACGTGCAGCAGATCGTGGTCGTTGGCGACGCACTCGTCGGTCATGATCGGGATGTCGACGCGCCGCGCGAGCTCGGCCATGCCGTCGACGTCGTGCAGCGGCAGGAGCTGCTCGGCGGCGTCGATGTCGTAAGGCTCGATGCGCTTCAGAAGCTTCAGCGCGCCGTCGAAACCCATGCCGGCGTTCGCGTCGACGCGGATGATCGCGCCCGGTCCGAAGCGCTCGCGGATGCCGCGCACGTTGGCGACGTCGGCTTCGAGATCGAGGCCGACCTTGACCGTGAAACTGCGAAACCCGCGCGCTTGGAAGTCCGCTGCGCCGTCGAGCGTCTCTTCGAGCGTGGGTTTGATGTAGAGCACCGCGCAGCCGCCGACCTCCGAGCGGTACTTGCCGCCGAGGAGCTGGTACACCGGCACGCCGAGGATCTTGCCCTGGAGGTCGAACAGCGCATCGCCGACCGGCGCCTGCGCGTAATAGCTGTGCCAGCTCGCCTCGTCGCACGCTTTCATGATGCGCGCGATCTCGAAAGGGGAGCGCCCGACGATGTGCGGCGCGAAGTGGTCCTCGATCACGCGTATCAGGCTCGAGAGCGTTTCGGCGCTGCCTTGCCTGCGCCACGCCTGTGTCTCGCCGATGCCCACGAAGCCTTCGTTCGTGTGCAGGCGCACGATCACGACCTCGACGTAAGGACGCGCCGCCCCGCTCGCGATCTTCACGGGCGTGGTGAGCGGAACGCGCAGCGGCAGGGTCTCGACGCGGGTGATGCGGACTTCGCTTCCGCTCCCCGCGGCAGCGGCGGCGTCGTGTACGAGCGGCGCGTTCATGGCGCTTCTCCGGGTATCAGTGCGCGGGCAGCGAGTAATCCTGCGGTATGCGGCATTGCGTGACGCGCACGGTGCGATTGGGAGCGGGGGTATTGCGGCTGCGGCCGATGAAGCGGGGAACGCCGTCGGTGACGACGCCGGCGACCGCCGCGATGTCGCCGTTACGCAAGGCGTCGAGCGCGTTGTCCTTGGAGCCGCCGACGCACGCGTCGAGGATGACGACGTCGGCGTCGCGCCCTTCGCGCAGAAAGCCCGAGTTGATGCCGTAGACCCGCGCATTGTTGCCGGTCGCGGCGGCGATCGCGTGCTCGACCGGCATGTCGGTCAGGCTCGCGAGATACGTGATCATGTACATCATGCCGAGCGGCATGACGCCGCTGCCCGTGGGCGTATCGGTGGCGATGAGGAAGCGGTCGAACTGGTCGACCTTGCGCACCATGTCCGCGAGCATCAGCGTGGTCCGGAGGTTGCCCGCGATGCACACTTGCAGCGCGACGTCGCTTTCGTTGACGATGCGCGGATAGTTGTCGTCGGGCATGGCGACCGGCCCGCCGTTCACGTGGAACGAGACGTGGGGGCGCATGCGGATCAGATGGTCCGCCCAGATGCCCGAGGAGCCGGGGATCGACGAGCCGCCGGTATGGACCGTCGTGATCATGCCGTGCTTGCGTGCCCAGCCGACCATCGGCGCGTAATCGTACGGCGTCTCGACCGCCCCGAAACCCGCCTTCGCGAGCCACACGCCCGCCTTCGCGCAGTCTTCGAAATCCTGCTCGACCAGGCCCGGCTCCATGATGATCGAGCCGGCGTACACCCGCATGCCGCCCGGACGGAAGTGGTCGAAGCATTTCTTCGCCGCGATCGCGAGCGCTTTCACGCCTTGCGGGTCCTTCGGCCGCCCGGGTACGTGAACTTCGGAGGCGCCGATCGCGGTCGTCACGCCGCCGTGGACGTAGCTTTCGAGGAAGCCGACCGTCTTCTGGCGCGGCGTGTAATCGCCGAAGGTGTTGTGGACCTGCGAATCGATGAGGCCGGGAATCGCGACCGCACCGTCGGCGTCGATGACGACGTCGCACTGCTCGACGTCGCGCGCGGCGACGGTGCCGACCGCGCTGATCTTTCCCTCCTGCATCAGGATGGAATCGCCTTTGACGTAGGGGTCGCGCCAGTCGCCCGAGACGATGGCGCCGAGGTTCACGATCGCCGTTTTCATGGTGATGCCTCCGTTGATCAGGACAGGCCGTCGAGGCCTTTCGCGCGGCTCTTCTCCAGTCCGCCCACGCGCGCGTTGAGGCGCCCGCGGTTGGCGAGGCAGACGATCACCGCGATCTCGTCGGGCTGAGGCGCATCCGGCAGCATGATCGTCATTCCGTCGTAATGCGAGCGCACGTACAGCGCATCCTTGTAGGCGAGGGGAACGTCAATCGGCGTCCCCGGCGCGGCGCGCTTGGTGAACGAGGAGATCCACGCGGTGCCGCCGCCGAGCGCTTTACGCAGCGGATCGGCGAACGTCGTGGTGAGCACTGCGTTCCCGTGCTCCTGTTCGCCGGACGTGCCCACGATGGCGGCCTTGCCGTAGCTTTCCCCGTGGAAAGGTTCCATCGCGCGCACCGCGAGCGCCGCGAGCTCGCGGCCCAGGTCGGCGCTCGCCTCGATCAGCGGCTTCAGGTCCTCGACGTAGCCGCCGGCGTAGGGATTCTCGATGACGGCGATCGCCGCGACTTTGCGCAGCGGGGTCTCGCTCGCGCGTCCTGCCTCGATCGTCCTGTGCTCGACGAGCGTATGAAAGCTCCTCACGCGAATATCCAACTCGTACCTCCCTTGCGTGCCGTCTTGATTGTTTGACGCGTTACAGGACCGACATTATGATTGTCATACAATCCTGTCAAGGCATATACGCCACCAACTGCCGCGCGGGAGATGAGGAGGAACGGTGGATAGAACGACCGCGCACCTCGCGGAGTACGCGACCGGCCTGCGCTACGAGCACCTCACGACCGACGCCGTGCGCGCGACCGAGACGCTCCTGCTCGATTCGATCGGCTGTGCGATCGGCGGTTATCACAGCGAGCCCGCGCGCATTGCGCGCCGCATCGCCGCGCGTGCGAGCAGCACGCCGCCGGCGACCGTCTGGGGCTCCGGTGCGTCGAGCTCGGTGGAAGCCGCGGCTTTCGCGAACGGCGTCATGGTCCGCTACCTCGACTTCAACGACACCTACATGTCGCTGGAAGTCGCGCACCCCAGCGATTTCATTCCGGCGATACTCGCGGTCGCCGAGGCCCATCACAAGAGCGGCCGCGACGCGCTGCTCGCGATCGTCGCGGCGGTCGAAGTGTTCGCGAGCTTCGCGGACTCGTGCAACCTGTTCAACAAGGGCTACGACCACGGGTTCTACATCTCGCTCGGGGCGACCGCGGGCCTCGGCAACCTGCTCGGGCTCGACCGTGAGCGCATGGCGAACGCCATCGCGCTCACGTGCGCGGCCAACGTGCCCATCCGCCAGACCCGCAGCGGCGCGCTGACGATGTGGAAAGGCTGTGCGGCGCCTCACGCCGCGCGAGCGTCGGTCACCGCGACCGAGCTTGCGCGTGAAGGCATGACCGGACCTTCGGCGATATTCGAAGGCCGCCACGGCGTCCGGGACCAGGTCACCGGTCCCTTCGAGCTCGCGCCGTTCGGGGGCAACGGCGCGCCCTACGCCGTGGAGAGAACCGGCATCAAGTTCTTCCCGACCGAGTACAACTCGCTGCTGCCGCTCGAGCTCATCCTGAAGCTGCGCGAGCACGTCAAAGCCGACGACGTCGAATCGATACACGTCGAGACGTATCACTTCACCTATACCGAGATCGGGAGCGAGCCCGAGAAGTGGCGGCCGACCACCCGCGAGACCGCCGATCACAGCCTGCCGTACATGCTCGCGGTGGCGCTCTCCGACGGCGACATCTCGGTCGCTTCGTTCAGCGAGGAGCGCATCCGCGACCCGAAGCTGCCGCCGCTCATGGACCGTATCCGCATCAGCGAGAACGAGGAGTTCACGCGCAAGTGCCCGGAATCGATGGAGTGCCGCATCGAGGTGGTCGACACGCGAGGACGGCGTTTCGTCGAAGCCGGAAGCCATCCCAAAGGCCACGCGAAGAACCCGATGAGCGAGGCCGAGGTCGAGACCAAGTTCCGCAAGCTCTGTGCGGGGCTGGTCACGGACGCTCGGCGCGACGCGATCGAGGAGGCGGTGTGGAGCCTCGGGGACGCGCGCGACATCGGCGACGTGCTGAATCTGATTCGCCTCGACATCCAGGGAGAGCCCGCATGAGCCGCGCGCCAGCTGCTTTGGTCGCAATCTTTTGCATTGCGCTGTCGATTTCCGCCCATGCCGCCGAGTGGGTCGCGAGCAAGCCGATACGTCTCATCCTCCCTTATGCGCCCGGCGGGACCACCGACCTCATCGCACGCATCGTCGCGGGGCCGCTCTCGAACGAGCTCGGCCAGCAGATCGTCATCGACAACCGCGGCGGAGGCGGCGGTCTGATCGCGATGTCGCTGATCGCGCGCGCCCAGCCCGATGGTTACACGATGGGCCTGCCTGCGCTCTCCGCGCACGCCGCGAATGCAACGCTGCTGCGCAAGTCGCTCGGCTACGACACCGAAAAGGATTTCACGCCGGTGACTTTCGTCGGCATCTCGCCGCTCGTTCTCGTCGTGAACGCCACGAATCCGGCCCAGTCGGTCGAGCAGCTCGTCGCGCGCGCGAAAGAGAGCGGAAAACCGGTGAGCTTCGCGTCCGGGGGGATCGGACTTGCGGCGCACATCGCCGGGGAGCTGGTCAAGCTCCAGTCCAGGGGCGCGAGCATGATCCACGTGCCCTATAAAGGCGGCGGCCCTGCGGCCGCGGGGGTGATGGGCGGACAGGTCGACATGCTGTTCGCGCCCGTCGGTTCGGTGCTGGGCCTCGTGCGCGGCGGCAAGCTTCGCGCGATCGGCGTCGCGAGCCGCGAGCGATCGCCGAAGTTTGCGGGCACGCCGACGCTGATCGAATCCGGCTATCCCAATTTCGTCATGGCCGAATCGTGGGGGCTGCTCGGTCCCGGAGGCTTGCCCGGCGCGCCCGCTCGCAGGCTGCACGAAGCGATGGGCGCGGTTCTCAAGCAGCCCGACGTGGTGAAGCGTCTCGACGAGCAGGGCGTGGAGATCTCCACGTCGAGCCCTCAACAGCTCCGGGACTACATTCACGCCGAGATCAGGAAATACCACGACGTGATCGTCGCGGCGAATATCAAGGTGGAGTGAGGGTGCAATGAATTCATACGACGTCGTCGTGGTCGGCGCGGGCAATGCGGCAATGGCCGCGGCGCTGACCGCGCGTCAGCACGGCGCGCGCGTGATCGTTCTCGAGGCCGCCGATCCCGACAACGCCGGCGGCAACACGCGGTATGCCGCGGGTCAGACGCGCACCACGTATCGCGGGGTCGAAGACCTGCTCGAGATCGTTCCCGATCTCACGCGCGAGGAGATCGCCTCGTCGGACTTCGGCCAATACCTGCGCGAGGATTTCCTCGAGGACGTCGGCCGGCTCACGCAATATCGCTGCAATCCCGAGCTGGTCGAGGCGCTCGTCGACGGGAGCCATGCGACGTTGAAGTGGATGCGCGAGCAGGGCGTGCGCTTCCAGGCGAGCTACGGGCGGCAGGCGGTCAAGGTCGACGGCCGCTACAAGTTCTGGGGCGGCCTGCCGTGCGAGATCTGGGGCGGCGGGCCCGGTCTGCTCGACGCGTACTATGCCGCGGCGGCGAAAGCGGGGATCGAGATCCGCCATCACACGCATGCGCTCGATCTCATCCTCGACTCGCGCCGGGTCGTCGGCGTGCGCTGTGCTTCGCGCGGCGACACGTTCGACGTGCGGGCGAAGGCGGTGGTGCTCGCGTGCGGGGGATTCGAAGCGAACGCCGAGATGCGCGCGCGCTATCTCGGTCCCAACTGGGACCTCGCCAAAGTGCGGGGCACGAAGTTCAACACCGGGCAGGGCCTGAACATGGCGCTGCGCATCGGCGCGAGCGCGGCCGGTCACTGGTCGGGCGCGCACTCGACGTGCTGGGACCTGAACTCTCCCGAAACCGGCGATCTTCGCGTCGGCGACGGCTACCAGAAGTTCAGCTATCCGATCGGCGTCATGATCAATGCGCGGGGCGAGCGCTTCGTCGACGAAGGCGCGGATCTGCAGGTCTACACCTATTCGCGCATAGGCCGCGAGATCCTCGCGCAGCCGGGGATGCTCGCGTGGCAGGTGTTCGACCAGCGCGCGGTGCCGCTGCTGCTGCGGGAGTACCGCATCCGCGAGGTCACCAAGGTCACCGCGCCCACGCTGGAAGCGCTCGCGGACAAGCTGGAAGGCGTCGACTCGAAAGCGTTCCTGAAGACGATGGCCGCGTACAACGCCGCGGTGCCGCCGGGCGAGCCGCAGATCAACATCTCGGTGCGCGACGGGCGTGCGACGAAGGGCCTTGCGCTTCCCAAGTCCAACTGGGCGTACCGCATCGATCGCGGCCCGTTCGAAGCGTATGCGGTCACCACCGGTATCACGTTCACCTTCGGCGGCTTGCGCATCACGCCGCGGGCACAGGTCGTCGATGCGGCATGGGAGCCGATCCGCGGCCTCTATGCGGCCGGAGAGATCGTCGGCGGTATTTTCTTCAACGGCTATCCGGGCGGCACCGGGCTGGTGTCGGGCGCCGTGTTCGGGCGCATCGCCGGCCGCGAAGCGGCGGCCAATCAGGGATGAGTCATCGCCAGCCGACTCCGGCAGGAACGCCGTGGCGATCCGCAACGTGCGCGCTTTTCGGCCGCGCCGGGATTGCTTCGTCGCTGTCGCTCCTCGCAATGACAATTTGTTGAATGGAGGCATCGAAGTGAGAATCGTCGCAACGCTCGTTTTATCAGTGCTGGCGTCCGCGCCGGCCCTTTCCCATGCCGCGGAAACATGGCCGCAGCGGCCGCTGCGCCTCGTCGTGCCGGTGCCGCCGGGCGGCGCGTCCGATTTCACCGCTCGCATCCTCGGCGCCAAGCTCGGCGAGCTCCTCGGGCAGCAGATCGTGGTCGAGAATCGCGGCGGCGCCGCCGGCACGATCGCCAGCGATCTCGTCGCGCAGGCGACGCCCGACGGGCACACGCTGCTGTTCTCGTCGAGCACGACCCACGGCATCGCGCCGTCGGTCTACCGCAAGCTGCCGTACGACCCGATGAAGAGCTTCACCCACATCGCGCTCGTCAATACGATTCCGGCGGTGATGGTGGTGCACCAGTCGGTGCCGGCGAAGACCGTGAAGGAATTCGTCGCGCTCGCGAAGCAGAAGCCCCTGCTGTTCGGCTCGTCCGGCGCCGGCAGTCCGCCCCACCTCCTGGGCGAGCTCTTCAAGATGAAGACCGGCGCGCCGCTGACGCACGTGCCGTACAAGGGCAGCGGCCCCGCGGTGATCGAGCTCGCGGGCGGGCAGCTCCATGCGATGTTCGACGGGCTGCCTTCGCTGCTCGGCAACATCAAGGCCGGGAAGCTGCGTCCGCTCGCGGCGGCCAGCGCCAAGCGCTCGACCGTGCTTCCGGACCTCCCGACGATGGCCGAAGCGGGGTATCCCGGCGTCGAAGGCGGTCTGTGGTTCGGCATCTCGGGGCCCGCCGGCGTGCCGCCGGCGATCTCGGACACGCTCAGCAAGGCGGTGTTCACGGCCGTGGCGCAGGACGACGTGAAAGAGCGCTTCGCGAGCGTGGGCGGATTCTCCTCGCCGCTGGGCCCGAAGGATTACACCGAGTACATCCGCAAGGACATCGCGAAATGGGCGCCGGTCGTGAAAGCGGCGGGCGCGACGGTCGACTGACGCGCATCGGTGTCTACTCTGCTCGACAGGATCTGGTCGCGGCATACGGTCGCGACGCTCGGCGAGGAGTCGCTGCTCTACGTCGACCGCAACTTCGTGCACGAGGAATCGACGCAGGCGTTCGAAGCGCTGGCGGACGAGGGACGGCCGCTTTCCAGACCCGGCCAGAACGTCGCGTTCTGCGACCACTACGCGCCGACGCGCGGACGCGAGCGCGGGGTCGGTGCGATCGCCGACGCCGAAGTGCGTGAAATGATCGTGCAGCTCGAAGCGAACGCGGTGCGTCATCGACTGCGTCATTTCGGAATGGCGCACGATCAGCAGGGGATCATGCACGTCGTCGGACCGGAGCTCGGGCTCGTTCTGCCGGGATTCGTCATCACCGGGTCGGACTCCCACGCCTGCACCAACGGCGCGTTCGGCGCGCTCGCGTTCGGCGTGGGACAGTCGGAGCTGCGCCAGGTGTTCTTCACGCAGACCGTTTGGAAGCGCAAGCCCAAGGCGATGCGCATCGCCATCGAAGGCTCGCTCGGCGCCGGCGTGAGCGCCAAGGACGCGGTGCTGCACGTCATCGCTGCGATCGGCGCGAACGGCGGCAGCGGCTACGCGCTGGAGTTCGCGGGAAGCTGCGTGAGAAGCATGAGCATGGAAGCGCGCATGACCTTGTGCAACATGTCGATCGAAGCCGGCTCGCAGGCGGGCATGGTCGCTCCCGACGCGACGACGGTCATGTTCCTCGAAGAGCGCAGCGCTTTGCGCGACACGCGGTTGTGGAACAGCGCGGTCGAGGCGTGGCTCGCGCTTCATCCGCGTCCGGACGCGCATTACGACCGCGACGTCCATATCGACGCCGCAGCGGTGCAGCCCACCGTGACGTGGGGCACCAGCCTCGACGATTCGGTCGCCGTCGACGGCTGCGTGCCCGATCCTGCGACCGTGGAAGACGGCGAGCGCCGCGCGCGCATGCAACGGGCGCTCGACTACATGGGGCTCGCGGCAGGCACCGCGGTATCGGACATCGCGATCGATCTCGTATTCATCGGCTCGTGCTCGAACTCGCGCCTCGACGACCTGCGCAGCGCCGCGCGTGTCGTCGAAGGACGGCGTGCGCGCGTGCCGGCGGTCGTCTCGCCGGGATCGCGCAGCGTCAAGCGCGCCGCGGAAGCCGAGGGACTCGACGCGGTCTTCACGGCCGCGGGATTCGAATGGCGCGATTCGGGCTGCTCGATGTGCGTCGGGTCGAACGGCGACGTCGTGCAGCGGGGCAAGCGCTGCGCGTCGACGTCTCCGCGCAACTTCGAAGGACGGCAGGGGCCGGGGGCGCGCACCCACGTGATGAGCCCCGCGATGGCGGCTGCGGCGGCGGTGACCGGCCGCATCACCGACGTCAGAAAATTATTGGGAGAAGCCTAGATGAGCGAGATTTCCGTCAAGACCGCGAACGGCGCGTGCCGTATCGAGCTGAACCGGCCCGAGTGCGGCAACCTCGTCACGAGCGAGATGGTGGCGGCGCTCTCCGAGGTGCTGCGCGGCATCGGCTCCGATGTGAAGCTCGTCGTCATCGCGGGCGGCGGACCGGACTTCTGCAAGGGCCGCGACTATCAGGCCGCGCCCGAAAGCGCGACGGCCGGCCGCGCGACGCCGAGCGCGCTGGCGATCCGCGAGCGCATGACCGGACCGATGGTGAGTCTCTACGGGGTGCTGCGCGACCTCCCGGTCGCAACGCTGTCGGTCGTGCAGGGGGCGGCCTATGGTTTCGGCTGCGCCCTCGCAGGCGCCTGCGACATGACGCTCGCCGCCGACAGCGCGCGCTTTCGCCTTCCTGAAATGGGACGCGGCCTGCCGCCGACGCTGGCGATGTCCGCGCTATGGGACCGCCTGTCGCCGCGCACGATCGGCTACCTGGTGTACTCGACCGCCGAGCTCTCCGCGAGCGATGCCCTGGCGATCGGTCTCGCCAACAGCGTGGTGCCGGGTGCCGAGCTCGACGCGCGGGCGGCGGCGCTCGTCGGGACGATCTGCAATCAGCCGTTGGACGCGATCCGCGCGGTCAAGGAATACCTGAAGGAGGCGCCGGCGATGCCCGCATCGGGACGCGGCGGTTTTGGCGCGAGCCTCTTCGCGGGCGTGCTGTCGTCGCGGTAACGAATTCAGAGCAAGGGGGGCAGGTATGAAGGTGCTCGAAACCACCGACGTGGTGGTCGTTGGAACCGGCAACGCGGCATCGTGCGCGGCGCTCGCGGCGCGCGAAGCCGGCGCCGCGGTGCTGATGATCGACGCCGCCGGCGAGGACGACCGCGGCGGCAACACCGCTTACGCCGGCGGCCAGATGCGCGTCGCGTTCAACGGCGTCGACGATCTCGTCAAGGTGATCGGCGGTCTCACCGAGGACGACATCCGCAATACCGATTTCGGCGTGTATACCGCGTCCGACTTCTTCGACGACATGGCGCGAGTGACGCAATATCGCTGCAATGCCGAGCTGGTCGAGTCGGTGATCGAGGCGAGCCTCGACACCCTAGTCTGGCTGCGCGGCAAAGGCGTGCGCTTCGAGGCCGCTTTCGGCCGCCAGGCGTCCAAAGTCGACGGCCGCATGAAGTTCTGGGGCGGTCTCCCGTGCATCGTCTGGGGCGGCGGACAGGGCCTCATCGATGCGCTGCACGCGCGCGCCGCGAGCGAGGGGATCCGCACGCTTTACGAGACACCGGCCGTCGGGCTGTTGCGCGACGGGACGCGCATCGCCGGCGTGCAGGTCCTGCATAAAGGCGAGGCGTGCGAGATCCGTGCGCGGGCGGTGGTGCTCGCCTGCGGCGGGTTCGAAGCGAACACCGAGATGCGCACGCGCTACCTGGGTCCGAACTGGGAGCTCGCGAAAGTCCGCGGCACCCGTTTCAACACCGGCGCGGGCTTGCGCATGGCGCTCGACGTGGGGGCGCGCTCCTACGGTCACTGGTCGTGCGCGCATTCGAGCTGCTGGGAGCTCAACGCGCCCGAATACGGCGACCCGGTCGTCAAAGGCGCGTATCAGAAGCACAGCTATCCGTTCGGCATCATGGTGAACGCGCGCGGCGAACGCTTCGTCGACGAGGGCGCGGACTTCCAGACGCTCACGTACGCGCGCTTCGGCCGCGAAGTTCTCGCGCAGCCCGGCCATTTCGCGTGGCAGGTTTTCGACCAGCGCGCGATTCCTCTGCTGCGCGAGACCTATCGCATCCGCCAGGTGACGAAAGTGCAGGCGCCGACGCTCGAAGAGCTCGCGCACAAGATGGAAGGCGTCGACGCCGAGGGCTTTCTGCGCACCGTCGAAGCGTTCAACGGCGCAGCACCTCGTACCGAAGCGCCGTACGTCTCCAGCATCAAGGACGGCCTCGCAACCGCCGGCCTCGCGTTGCCGAAGTCGAACTGGGCGCGCCCGGTCGATCGCGGGCCGTTCGAGGCGTATGCGGTCACCGCCGGGATCACCTTCACGTTCGGCGGCCTGAAGATCGCGACCGGCGCCGAAGTCGAGGACGACGCAGGCAAATCGATACCCGGGCTCTACACCGCCGGCGAGATGGTCGGCGGTCTCTTCTATCACAACTACCCCAGCGGGACCGGGCTCACCTGCGGCGCGGTGCTCGGCCGCACCGCGGGGCGCGGCGCAGCCCGATTCGCGAGGAGCTTCTGAGGAGCCGGGCCTATGCCTGAACCGTTCCAGCGGCTGACCGCGGTCGCCGTGCCGCTCGACGACGCGAACATCGACACGGGGCGTATTTTTCCGTCGCGTTTCCTGCGCAAGCCTCGTTCGGCGGGGTATCACAACTTTCTCTTTCGCGACGCGAGGTTCGATCCGGACGGCAACGAGCGCCCCGATTTCATTCTGAATCGCGCGCCTTATCGCGCCGCACGGATCGCCGTGACCGGTCCCAATTTCGCGTGCGGTTCGTCGCGCGAATCGGCGGTCTATGCCTTCGTGGACGCGGGCTTCCGCTGCATCGTCGCGGCGAGCTTCGGTGAGATCTTCTTCAGCAACTGTTTTCGCAACGGCCTGCTGCCGGTCGTGCTCCCGGCGCAGGACGTCATCGCCCTGCGGCAGCAGTTGCACGAACGTCCCGGCGCCGGGATGACCGTCGATCTCGAGGCGCAGACGGTGTGCGGCCCCGACGGCCGCGAGCTTCATTTCGACATCGATTCGGCGCGCATGCTTCGTCTCGTCAAAGGACTGGACGACGCCGCGCTCGCGCTCGAATACGTCGCGCAGATCGAGGCTTTCGAGACGCGCCATTTCAAATGCTGGCCGTGGGCCGCCGCGCGGTGAGCGCGCGACGGCTGCGTGCGGGAGTGGAGATTTGAAAGGGATACTGTTCTCGCAGATGGAGCCGCCGCCGGCGCTGGAGGCGGAGTTCAACGACTGGTACGAGACCGAGCACATCCCGGTGCGCCTCGCGCTCGCAGGCTTCGATCGCGCCGTGCGTTACCGGGAGCAGGGCGTCGACCGCAAATATCTCGCGATCTACGAGATCGGCGATATGGCGGTGCTCGACAGCCCGGGCTACCACGTGGTGAAGACGCAGCCGTCGGTGCGGACCGCTTCGATGCTGAAAGCGGTGCGCGGCTTCACCCGCTATACGTGTACCGAGATCTGCGATTCGTCCGGCGGCGGCACGCAGCGCGGGCACCTCACCGCGCTGACTTACGTCGTGGAGCCGGGCCGCGAATCGGCGTTCGACGCCGCCTGCCGCGGAGGCGGCACCGGCCTGCGTGCGTACAAGGTGATCTCCGCGGACGGCGGTCCGTGGACGCACATCGTGCTGCGCGCCACCGGGGGCGACGACGCGCCGATTGCGGGATTCGAGCCGGCGGCGCGCTGGCGTTACGACCCGATCTCGGCGCACGAGGGCCGGGCGTCATGACCGTTCTCGTCACCGGCGGCTCGGGTTTCGTCGGCGTCAATGTCGTCCAGGCGCTCCTCGAGCGGGGGGAAGACGTCGTGTCGCTCGATGCCGGCGATCTGCCCGCGGGCGCGGCCGAAGCCCTCGCGCGCCACAAAACCCGGCTCACGCTCGAGCGCGGCAGCGTCCTCGACGCCGCTGCGCTGCGCCGCGTTTTCGAACGTTACACGATCGACCGCGTGCTGCACGCGGCCGCGGTGACCTCCGGCCCGGCCCGGGAAGGGCGCGATCCCGCGAGCATCGTCGACGTCAACCTGCACGGCACGATCAACGTGCTCGACTGCGCCCGTGCGCACGGCGTGAAGCGCGTGCTGTACGTCGGGTCGGGCGCGGCGTACGGCGAATCGCTCTACCGGTTGCCGCGGCTCTACGAGACCACGCCGTCGATTCCGACCACCCTCTACAGCATCACCAAGCATGCCGCCGAGCGCATGTGCATGCGGCTGAAAGCGCTCTGGGACATCGACGTGGCGTGCGTGCGCCTCGGCACGGTCATCGGCCCGTGGGAGCGCGACACCGGTGCGCGTGACAATTTCGGCACGCATTCGCAGCTCGCCGCGATGGCGGCGGCGGGCAAGCGCGCAATCCTCACGAGCCGCGAGATCCGGCGCGACTGGGTCTACAGCGGCGACGTGGCGCAGGCGCTGGCGGGGCTGCTCCTCGCGCCGTCGCTGCGGTACGCGCTCTACAACGTCTCTTCGGGCGTCGCATGGCATGCGCCGATCGCGCGCTGGTGCGACGCGCTCGCACGCACGTTTCCCCGTTTCATGTTCACGACCGCGGGCGCGAACGAAGACGCGAACATCTGGTACACCGATCGGGATCGCGGGCTCATGGACACCGGCAGGCTCGAGCAGGAAATCGGGTTCGCAGCCACATCGATGGAAACGGCTTACGCCGAATACCTCGAGTGGATCGTGCGCACGCCCCGGTTCTACGCATGAACGGCAAAGGAAGATCGCATGTGGATACGAATCGTATGCGCGCTGATCCTCACGCAGGTCGGGCTTGCAGCAGCCGCGGATAGCCGCTATCCGAACCGCCCGATCCGGTTGATCGTCGGTTTCCCCGCCGGCTCCACCGACGATTACAACGCGCGCGTCATCGGCCCGAAGCTGACCGAACGTCTGGGCCAGCCGGTGATCGTCGACAATCGGTCGGGAGCTTCGGGCCACCTTGCTGCGGAGCTCGCCGCGCACGCGAGCCCCGATGGCTACACGCTGATGCTCGCCGGAACGCTGACGCTGGCTTCGAGCGTGACGCTCTATCCCAAGCTCGGCTACGACCTGCTGAACGATTTCGCGTACGTGTCCACCGTCTCCTCGGGGGCGAACGTGCTGATGGCGCATCCGTCGATACCCGTCAGGACGTTTTCCGAGTTCGTGACCCTGGTGCGTACCAAGCCCGCTTCGGTCCGCTACGGTTCGGCGGGTTTGGCGAGCACCGGTCATCTCGCGATGGAGCTGCTCCTCGGCCGCATCGGCGCCCAGGTTCTGCACGTGCCTTACAAGGGCGGGGCGGGCGCGGCGGTCGCGCTCGCGGGCGGCGAGGTACAGCTCGGTTTCACGAGCATTCCGGCGGGAATGCCGCTCATCCAGTCGAAGCGCCTGACCGCGCTCGCGGTCACGGGCCCCAAGCGCAGCGCGGCGCTGCCCGATGTGCCGACCGTCGCCGAATCGGGATATCCGGGCTATGACGTCAGGAACATCTTCGGCGTGTTCGCGCCCGCCGGCACCGCGGCGTCGGTGGTGAATCTGCTCAGCGCCGAGCTGCGAGCGATCGTCGCGACGGACGACGTCAAGGCGAAGTTCGCGTCGCAGGGCGTGGACCCTGTATCGAGCACGCCCGCCGAGCACAAGGCGCTCATGGAGGCGGAAGTGAAGCAATGGGCGCGCGTCGTGAAGGACGCGAAGATCACGCTGCAATGAGCGCAGGGCGTCGACGCGAGCGCTTCGGGGGCGATCAATGATGACTCGGGCATTGCTGGTGCTCACCGCCTGTCTCGCCGGCGTCGCGTCGGCGCAATCCTATCCGGGCAAGCCGATACGCATGCTGGTCAGCGCGCCCGCGGGCAGCGGTGCGGATATCGTGGCGCGGCTGGTCGGGCAGAAGATGAGCGAAGCCCTCGGCCAGCAGATCGTCATCGACAATCGCGGTGGGGCCGGCGGGACGATCGCCACCGACCTGACGGCGAAAGCGAGCCCCGACGGTTACACGGTCATGATGGTGACCGCGGGACATACCATCAATCCCAGCGTCTTCATCAAGCTGCCGTACGATCCGGTGAAAGACCTCGCGGCGGTGACGATGCTTTCCTCGACGCCGTACCTCTTCGTCGCGCATCCGTCGTTTCCTGCGAAGAGCGTGGCCGAAGTGATCGCGCTGGCGAAGGCGAAACCGCGCCAGCTCAACTACGCGGCCGGCGGAGTGGCGGTGGGCTCTCATCTGGCGGGCGAGCTGTTCAAGATGAGGACCGGCACGGAGATCGTGAACGTGCCGTACAAGGGCGCGCCGCAAGCGACGACCGACGTCGTCGCCGGGCAGGTTCAGATGGCGTTCATCACCATGCCCACTGCGCTGCCGCTGGTGCGGGCCGGAAAGCTGCGGGCGCTGGCGGTCACCAGCGCAAAGCGCGTCGCGGCCACACCCGAGTTTCCGGCGCTGGCCGAAACGGTGCCGAACTTCGACGTCCGAACGTGGCAGGGCCTGCTGGCGCCTGCCGGCACGCCGCCGGCCATCATTGCGAGATTGCACGAAACCGCGGTGAAAGGCGTGACGTCCGCCGAAGTCGTCACGGCGCTGACGGCGCAAGGTTACGAGGCCGTCGGCAACTCTCCGGGGGAGTTCGACAAGCTCATCAGGAACGAGATCGCGATGTGGCGAGCGGTCGTGAAGGCTGCCGGCATACCGCCCATGTAAGACAGGGAGCGAGGACATGACAACCAGGAACGGCAACACCATCACGCTCATGGCCGGAGGCGACATCGGCCCGGTATACGAGCCCACCGAGCAGTTCGCCGAGCTGATCGCGCCGGTGCTGAAGCAGGCGGATCTGCGCCTGGGACAGTGCGAGCGTGTGTACTCCGAGCGCGGCGACGATCCGCAGTTCATCTACGGCCCCGGCGGTCATCACGCGCGCCAGCATCCGCGCATGGCGGGGGTGTGGAACGCGGCCGGCATCGACATCGTCTCGATGGCGAGCAACCATTCGATGGACTGGGGTCCGGATGCCTTGCTCGATACGGTCGACCTGTTCCGCGGCATGGGCAAGCACGTGATCGGCGCGGGGCGCGACGGCGAGGAAGCGCGCAAGCCCGCGATCATCGAGCGCAACGGGGTCACGATCGCGGTGCTGTCGTACTGCTCGGTGTTGCGGGACGGCCAGGCGGCAGGTGAGGCAAAGGCCGGTGTAGCGCCTGCACGAGCCCATACCTACTATCACGCCGAGGAATTCCAGCCCGGCGCGCCTCCGAAGATCATCACGACGCCGTACAAGGAAGACGTCGAAGCTCTGCAGGAGGACATCAGGAAGGCGAAGCAACAGGCGGACGTGGTGATCCTGTCGATCCACTGGGGGCTGCGGCACGTCGCCAAGACGCTGTGCACCTACCAGCAGCCCATCGCGCATGCGGCGATCGACGCAGGCGCCGACCTGATACTCGGACACCACGCGCACTCCATCAAGGCGATCGAGGTCTACAAGGGCAAGGTGTGCTTCTACAGCATCGGCAATTTCATGCAGACCGGATCCAAGAGCCGCTCGACCGGGACGTTCGACTGGAACCTGATCTGGTATCAGATCGAGCCCGAGTGCCAGCCGCCGCTCGGCATGTACAACTTTCCCGCGCATTGCCGCAAGACCATGGTGGCGAAGGCGGTGATCGGGAAGCAGGGGGTCGAGCGCGTGTCGTTTCTGCCTGCGTACATCAACCATCGCGCACAGCCGTATGTGGTCGGGGCCGACGATCCGAAGTTCCAGGAGATACTCGATTACACCGAGTGGGTCTCGGACCAGCATCCTCACAAGTTTCGCGTCGAAGGCGATGAAGTCGTCGTCGAGACATCACTCTGAAGGCCAATGACATGAGCTTTACGAAAACGCTCTCGAAGTGGATCGCCGACCTGCGTTACGAACGTCTTCCAGAGCCCGTTCTGCCGTGGGTCAAGGCGGCCGTGCTGGATTATTTCGCGGTAGCGCTGGCAGGGTGCAAAGCCGAAGGCCTGGCGATCGTCCGCAAGTATGTCGAGTCCCAATACGCCCGGGGAGACGCGACGCTCATCGGCGAGCGGACGCGCATGTCCGAAGAGGCGGCTGCGTTCTTCAACGGCACCATGGCGCACTGGGAGGAGTACGACGACGCCACCTTCGGCATGGCCGGTCATCCGAGCGTGGTGATCATGCCCGCGCTGTTCGCGGCGGCCGAGACCCGCGGCGCCGACGGCAAACGATTCGCGGCAGCCTACGTCGCCGGGTTCGAGACGTGCGCCAAGGTGGGCCGGCTGATCAATCCGCAATCGATCGTGCTGGGCTACCACCCGACGGCCGTCATCGGCACCCTGGGCGCGGCCGCGGCCGTGTCGAACCTGCTCGGATTCGATGCCGCCGCGACCGAGAACGCGCTGGGCATCGCCGCGAGCTATTCGTCGGGCCTGCGGCCCCAGCTCGGCTTCATGGTGAAACCGCTGCACGCCGGGCTCGCCGCCCGCGGCGGGCTCGCGGCGGCGCTCCTGACCCAGAACGGATTCGGCAGCGCTCGCGACCTCATCGAAGGCCGGCACGGATTCGCCAACGTGTTCTCGGGCGGCAAGCCGAACGACTTCGAATCGATCGGAGCGAAGATCGGCAACCCGCTCGAAATCCTCGATCCGGGCATCGCGTTCAAGATCTTCCCTTCCAATTTCCATACGCAGGCCGGGATCGTCGCGACGCTGCAGATGGTGAAGGAAGAGGGCATCCGCGCCCAGGACGTCGAGCGCGTTCGTTGTCTGGGCAACCACATGATCCAGCATTCGCTGTGGAACGACGACCCGCAGAGCGGGCTGGAAGGCAAGCTGAGCCTGCACTACTGCATCGCGGCCGCGCTGGTCGACGGCCAGGTCGAAGTGGAGCAGTTCCGCGAAGACCGCGTGCACGATCCCCTCATGCGCGACGTCATCCGGCGCGTGTCGATCGAGCCCCATCCGGACATGGCGAAGCTCGACTTCACCAAGGGCAAGGATTTCCTCGGGATGGAAGTGGTCATCGAGCTCAAGAACGGCCGCACCGTGTCGCGGCACATCAAATCGGGGTTCTCGGTTCCGGGCCTCGAAGGCAGCGAATTGCATCCGGCCCTGATCGACAAGTTCACGCGAAATGCGAAGCGCGTGCTTCCCGCGGCCGCGATCGACGACTGCGTCACGCGCGTGCGGACGCTCGAGCACGCGAAGAACATGCGCGAGCTCCTGCAGCCGCTCGGAACCTCGGGAGAACCGGCATGACCCAGGACCTGCATGCGCTCGGCGTCGCTGAAGCCGCGCAGCTCATTGCGGCGCGCAAGGTGTCACCGCTCGAGTATGCCGATGCACTGCTCGCACGGACCGAAACGTTCGATCCGCAACTGGATGCCTACATCACGGTGACGGCGGATCACGCGCGCGCACAGGCGCGGCGCGCCGAGGCCGAGATCTCGGCGGGTCACTACCGCGGCCCGCTGCACGGCATACCGTTCGCGCTCAAGGACATTTACGCGACCAGGGGCGTTCTCACGTCCGGCGGTTCCAGGGTATGCAAAGACAATGTCCCGGGCGAGGACGCCACGACCACGCGCAAGCTGCACGAGGCGGGCGCGGTGCTGCTCGGCAAGACGCAAACTCACGAATTCGCGCACGGCGGCGTGTCGTTCGACGTGCTGCGGCCGCCGTCACGAAATCCCTGGAACCTCGAGCACGCGACCGGAGGCTCGTCGAGCGGCTCGGGCGCGGCGCTCGCCGCCGGCCTCGTGCCGGCGGCGATGGGTTCCGATACCGGAGGCTCCATCAGGAACCCCGCGTCCCATTGCGGCATCACCGGTTTCATGCCGACCTACGGGCTCGTGAGCCGCGCCGGCGTGATGCCCAATTCGTTCACGTTCGACCATTGCGGACCGATGGCGCGCAGCGTCGAAGACTGCGCCATCCTGCTGCAGGCCATCGCCGGTTTCGATGCGCGTGACGCGGGCAGCATCGAGCAGGAGATTCCGGACTACCGGGCGCGGCTCGCCGGCGGCATCGAGGGCCTCAGGGTCGGCGTGCTGCGCCATTACTGGGAGGAAGACGTGCCGGCGCACGAAGACCACCGGCGCGCGCTCGAAGACGCGATCGGTGTTTTCGCGAGCCTCGGAGCGAGACTCGAGGATTGCCGCGCGCGCCCGGTCCGCGAGTATTCGGACGTCAAGGTGGTCATCGCCGAGACCGAGCTCTTCGCCATTCACCAGGATGAGCTCATCGCGCGGCCGGGGGACTTCGGCAAGGACTTCCTCGGTCGTGTCCTGCCCGCCTGCCTGTTCCAGTCGGTCGATTACGTGCAGGCCTTGCGCGAGCACCGGCGCCTCGTTGCAGAGATGGCGCCGCTGTACCAGAAATACGACGTGCTGCTCACCTGCGGCCTGGGGCCGGCACCGCGTCTCGACTCGTGGCGCACCAGGAACTTCTGGACCGGAAACAACGTGTGCACGCCTTCCAATGTGGTGCGCAACCCGGTGCTCATGCTGCCGTGCGGCTTTTCGCGCACGGGGCTGCCGCTCGGGCTTCAGGTCATCGGGCGTCCGCTGGACGATGCGACCGTGCTGCGCGCCGGGCACGCCTATCAGACCGCGACCGACTGGCACAAACGGCGCCCCGATCTGGTCGCCGGAAAGCCGCAGCCTGCCGTAGATAAGACGGCGAACGAGCCGGGAACACCGGACGTAGACGCGGCCACGCGCGCCCACGTGGAGAAGATGGCCCGTCGGGCCGGCCTCGATCTGAACGAACGGCAATGGGCGATAGTGCTCGAATGCGCGCCGTATGCCATCGAGATGGCGGCGCGGATACGCAAGCCGCGCGACCGCGCGGAGGAGCCCTCGCTCGTGTTCCGCTTCGCCGCGGGAAAGGCCTGATCGCGTTGACACTGCTGTCGTGCAACATTATGATTGTCATACAATCTTCCAGCGAAGCATCACTCCATGGATCTCAAAGTCGAGCCCCAGACGGTACAGGTACAAACGGCGAACAAGCTGCGTGACGCGATCATGTCCGGGTACTTCAAGCCCGGACAGCGCCTGGTCGAGGCGGAGCTCTGCGAGCGCATGGAAGTGAGCCGCACGTCGATGCGCGAAGCACTGCGGCGCCTGGAAGCGGAAAAGCTGATCTCGATCATTCCCAATCGCGGACCGTCGGTCGCCGAGATCACCTGGGAAGAAGCCAAGGCCATTTACGACGTGCGCGCGATACTCGAAGGCGAAGCGGCGGCGCTGTTCGCCGGACGCGCGACGCCCGAGGAGAAACGGGCGATGGCGCAGGCGCTGACCGCATTCACCGAAGCATCGGAGGCGAACGACGCGATGGGCCGCCTGACCGCAACCAGCCGGTTCTACGAAGTGATGCTGCAGGGCTGCGGCAACACCATCATCCGCGAGCTGCTGCAGGGACTCGTGGCGCGCATCAACTTTCTGCGGTCGCGTTCGATGTCGCGCCCGGGGCGCGACAAATACAGCGCCGCCGAGATGCGCCGCATCCTCAAAGCGATCGAAAAGAAGGACGCGACGGGGGCGCGTACCGCGGCGGTGGAGCACGTCCGCGCCGCGTGCGCGGCGGCGGAAGCGGTGTTCGAGCCGCGGCGCGCCGCGTGATTCGACGCGTATGAAGCGAGCGGCGCTCGCGGTATCGGTTGCCGCCATGGCAACGGCCATCGCCGCGCATGCGCAATCGTATCCGGAGAAGCCGGTGCGCGTGATCGTGCCGTTCGCACCGGGCGGCAGCACGGACATCGTCGCGCGCATCACTTCGCAGAAGCTCTCCGAGCGCCTCAAGCAGACGGTCGTCATCGACAATCGCGGAGGCGGCGGGGGCAACATCGGCTCGGACCTGGTGGCCAAGGCGCCCCCGGACGGTTACCTCCTGTTGATCGGCACCGTAGGCAGTCTCACGATCAACCCGAGCCTCTACAGGAAAATGCCGTACGACCCTTTGAAGGAGCTGTCGCCGGTCGCGTACCTCGGGTCGACGCCGAACATCCTCGTCGTTCACCCGTCGCTGCCGGTCAGATCGGTGCGCGAGCTGATCTCGCTCGCGGGATCGAAGCCGGGTCAGCTCAACTACGCTTCGGCAGGCACCGGCGGCTCGGTTCATCTCGCGGCCGAGCTGTTCAAGAGTCTTGCCAAAGTGGACATCCTGGGCGTGCCTTACAAGGGCTCGGGGCCCGCACTGATCGATCTCATCGGCGGCCAGACGCATCTCATGTTCTCGACGATGCCGCCGGCGCTGCCGCACGTGAAGAGCGGCAGGCTGCGCGCGCTCGGCATGACGGGCGCGAAGCGCTCGCCGCTCGTGCCCGACCTGCCGACGATCGCCGAATCCGGCTTGGCCGGCTACGAGATCACGCAATGGTGGGGATTGCTCGGACCGGCCGGACTGCCGAGCGCGATCGTCACGCGGCTCAATGCCGAAGTGAACGCGCTGCTGCAGCAGCCGGACGTGAAAGAGCGGCTCACCGCCGACGGCGCGGAGCTGGCGCCGAACACGCCGGCGTGGTTCGCGGCTTATATGAAAGCCGAAGTGGCCAAATGGGCGCAGGTCGTGCGCGCCTCCGGCGCGACGGTCGATTGAAGCCGCGGCCTTTGTCGCCGCGCGAGGCCGCGTTCAGGAAAGTCGTGCCCCACCTGGTGCGCAACGACGAGATCGAGATCCACAGGCGCTGACCGCGTGGACGGAACATCGAAGGACACATCGGTGGAACCCTGCTTTCTCACCGCTGCACAAGCTGCGGCGCGCATCCGCGACGGGACGCTCACGAGCGAAGCGCTGGTGAGATCGTGTCTCGAGCGGATCGCCCAGCGCGACGCCGACGTGCGCGCCTGGACCTACCTCGATCCGGCGCAAGCCATCGCCCAGGCGCGCGAGCTCGACAAGCGTCCGATCACGGGTCCTCTGCACGGACTGCCGTTCGGCGTGAAGGACGTCATCGACACGGCAGACATGCCGACCGGCCAGAACTCGCCGCAATACCGGGGGCACCGGCCGAGCAAGGACGCCGGATGCATTACGGTCGTGCGCCACTGCGGCGCGCTCATCCTGGGCAAGACCGATACGGTCGAGTTCGCGGCGGGCGGGCGCAAGGCGTTGACGCGCAACCCGCACAACCTGGCGCATACGCCGGGCGGATCGTCGTCGGGGTCGGGCGCCGCGGTCGGCGATTACATGGTTCCGCTCGCTTTCGGCACGCAGACCGGCGGCTCGCATATCCGCCCTGCGTCGTTCAACGGCATCTATGCGCTCAAACCGACCTGGGGAGCGGTCAGCCGCGAGGGCGCCAAGCTGCTCTCCGCGATGTGCGACACGATCGGCTGGTACGGTCGCTCGGTCGCCGACCTCGAGCTGGTCGCCCGGGCGTTCCGGCTGCGCGACCTGGCCGCGCAGGCGCCGGTGACGCTCCGTGGTCTGCGTGTCGCGATGTGCAGAACGCCGTACTGGAGCCAGGCGGAACCGCCGGCACAGCAGGCGCTCGTGACGGCGGCGGAGCGGTTGCACGAGGCCGGCGCCGCTGTCGACGAGCTCGAGCTGCCGCCGCGCTTCGGCGGGCTCGACGGGGCGCAGCGCACGATTGCCCGCGGGGAGGGCGGCGCGGCGTTCCTGCCGGAGCTGCTCGCGCACGGCGAGCGCGTGCACCGCGAGTTCCGCGACATGGCCGAGAACAGGCACGGCATCACCGGCGCGATGATGGTCGAGGCCTACGACCTCGTCGCAGAATGCGCCAGGACGTTCGAGTCTCTCGCGGCGAAATTCGACGCGGTCGTGACGCCGTCCGCGCCGGGAGAAGCGCCGGAAGGACTGCACACCACCGGTGACTTCATCTTCAACGGCCTGTGGACCGCGATGCACATGCCGTGTCTCGCCGTTCCGTGCATCAAGGGTCCGAAGGGGCTTCCCGTCGGCGTACAGGTCGTGGGTGCACGCTACGCGGACGCTCGCCTGCTGGCGGTTGCAGCGGCGATGGCGCCTGCCATCGACACCGGAGCGTCCATATGAAGCTGAAAGGTTAGGAACGCCGTGCGAGCCCACGGGCGCCTCGTCTTGGTTTCCAAATCGAAGAAAGGAATATCCGGATGCGTACCAACAGGACAAAAGCAAAGATCGCCGCGGGCCAGTGCGCCATCGGGGTGAGCGTGGCCTTCCCGTCGCCCGACCTGGTCGAGCTCTGCGCGGCGGTCGGCTTCGACTTCGTCTCGTTCGACTGCGAGCACGAGCCGATGAACAACGAGCAGGTCGTGCACTGCATACGCGCGGCGGAGTCCTTCGACATCACCCCGATCGTTCGCCTGCCGCGCAACCCGGACTTCGTCCTGCGATTTCTCAACGCGGGCGCGCAGGGCATACACGTGCCCAGGTGCAGCTCCGCGGCGGACCTGCAGGAGGTCGTGAAATGGACGCGCTTCCATCCGCTCGGCGAGCGCACCTTCTACAACCGCGGACGCTCCGGCAACTACACCGTCGGTCTCCCCGACACGGCCGAGTGGGCGCAGGCGATGAACCGGGAGCTGCTGGTGATCTGCATGATCGAGGAGGTGAAGGCGCTCGACAAGCTGGACGAGATGCTCGCGGTGCCGGGGGTCGACGTGATCCATGTCGGCCACATGGACCTGTGGCAGTCGATGGGCATGCCGCCCGGCATGAAGGGCGTCTTCGAGCAGATCGACGAGATCGCCAGGCGTGTCGTCCCCAGCGGCAAGTTCATGAGCCACACGATCCGTCTCACCGATGACGCGGTGGACCGCATGGGCCACTACATGGGCATCGGCTCGAAGCTGTTCACGGTCTCGCCGATGGATTTCCTGCGGCACGGCGGCGTGAAGCTGACGACGGCGGTCCGCGAGATGGAGAAGAAGGTCGCCGCGGGCCGCTCGAAATAGCCTGCGGCCCGAGCCACACCCAAAGGAAAGTCGATATATGCATGGGCAGGACGATCACCGAAAAGATACTCGCCCGCGCGTCGGGTGATGCCCGGTGACTATGTAAAGTCGGCCGCAGAGCGTTCGGCCGTCGGTACCAGTCGTCGGCTATGATGCGGTGATGAGCGAACGCGACGACGCCATCGAAGTCCACAACCTGACCGTCAAAGGTCTCGCTGACGCGGTTGTCGTGCACCTCGAGGCGGGAAATTTCCAGGAGGCTCTCCGAGCGCTCGAGCAGGCCGTCGCCGCCTGCGAATCTCACCCGTCATTCGCCAAGTTCGCCACGAGTCACTGCAAGATCGTGGAGCAGATCGTGTCTGCCTGCGCTCAACTTGCATCGAGGCGCAATGAGGTCGAGATCATGAGGAAGGCCCGCGATCTCTCTGACCGCATGCACGTGCTCGACAGCAGCGAGCTGCACTGAGATGAGCCGATATACGTGGAGCCGCTTTTTTTGAGCGGAACAGGCTCAATGCAGGCGCTCCGAGGCTAGGCGTCGAAGAGGCGTATCGAGAGACTGGCCACCCTTCAACACCTGGCTATCCCGAACATTCCCGCGGATCGTGAAGCTGCGACGGATGTCAGTGCAATCGCGGCCGATTGCACTAAGAATCCAGTTGTATACAATGGAGCACAGAGCGGCGACAGCCGCCGATCGAGCGCCCGGACCCGCCGCGTGGTCGCGGCCGATGCGCGCGCCCATGTCGTATCAGGAGGAGGATTCATGGCACACCTTAGGCGAACCGCGCTCTTGCTCGCCTGCTTTTCCACCGCCGCCGCAGCGCAGGGGCCGGCTCCAGGCGCCGGCTCGACCGGCTTTCCGCAAAAGCCGCTGCGAATCATCGTCAGCTCGGCTCCGGGCGGTGGGCAGGACCTGACGATCAGACCCATCGCGCAGATCCTTGCGGAGAAGCTCGGCGTCGCGGTCGTCGTCGACAACCGCGGCGGGGCATCCGGAATCATCGCGATGGACGTCACGCGGCAAGCCGCACCCGATGGTTACACGTTGCTCGCAGGCGCCACATCGGTGAGCCTGATGGGCGTCACCAAGGTCTCCTACGACATCCGCAAGGTGTTCGATCCGGTCGTGCACCTGACGTCTCAACCGTATCTCTTCGTCGTGCATCCATCGGTGCCGGTCAGGACGCCCAACGAATTCGTGACGCTGGCAAAGTCGAAACCGGGCGTGCTCACGTACGGCACCTCGGGTCCGGGAAGTCTTCACAACCTGGGCATGGACCTGTTCCAGTCGGTCACGGGTACGAAGCTCGTTCACGTGCCCTACAAGGGGAGCGGTCCCGCGCTGATCGATCTGCTGGGCGGGCAGATCAATCTCATGTTCACCAGCACGACGTCCGGCGCCGCACCTATCAGGAGCGGAAAGCTGCGAGCGCTCGCGATCACCAGTCGGGAGCGCGTCCGCGCGTATCCGGAGCTTCCGACTCTCGCGGAAACCGTGGCGCCGGGTTACGAGCTTGGAAACATCTATTACCTGCTGGCGCCGGGCGGCACACCCCAACCGGTGCTGCACACGCTCAACGCCGAGATTTCCCGTATCGCCAACTCGCCCGAAATCCGCGACAGGCTGGCGGCGGAAGGTGCGAACCCGGCCCCTCCGCAGAGCGTGGAGCAGTTTCGCGCGCAGTTCGTCCGGGAGGTCGACAAGTGGCAGCAGGTCACGAAGCGCGCCCACGCGAAGCCATAGAACGGTTGCGGTAACGCCGCCGCGACCGTCGCGGCATCGCCTCGAGACTCGGAGACACTACACATGACGACATCGCCCGGAAGTAACGGCGCCGAAATTTCCTTCATCGGCACAGGCGACTGCGGCCCGGTTCACGGGCCCGCCGACGGGTTCCCCATCGAGCGCTACACGGAGCTCGTGCGTCCGACTTTGCAAAGTGTCGACCTGAAATTCTCGAATTGCGAACGCCAGTATTCCGACCGCGGCGCCAACGCACGCTCGGCCGACGACAGTCAGCCGCACGGACGCCAGCCGCCCGAGATGGCGAAGATCTTCACCGATTGCGGTTTCGACGCGGTGACGATCGCGAATAACCACATGTACGACTTCGGTCCGGAAGCGCTGCTCGATACGCGCAAGCTGCTGCTCGACAAAGGTATTGCCGTCACGGGTGCGGGGCGCGATCTCGACGAAGCGCGCGAGCCGGCGATCGTCGAGCGCAACGGCATCAAGGTCGGTTTCCTCGGTTACTGCTCGGTCATTCCCAAGGGCGGTGAAGCTGCGCCGGGCAAAGTCGGCATCGCGCCGCTCCGCGTGCAGACGGAATATGACCTGCGCGGACCTCACGCGGCCCCACGCGTGATCACGCGTCCCGATGACCGCGATATGACGATGATCCTCGACGACGTGGCGCGGCTGCGCCGGGAGGTGGACATCGTCGTGCTCGCGTTTCACTGGGGCGTCATCTGGGCGCCCCGGGTGATCGCCGACTACCAGGTGATCGCCGCCCACGCCTGTATCGACGCCGGAGCCGATCTGATCCTCGGCCATCACGCGCACGTGCCCAAGGCGATCGAGGTTTACAAAGGCAAGGCGATCTTCTACAGCCTCAGCAACTTCTGCATGACGAAGCCGTTCCCATCGCCCAAGTGGAGCGAAACCCCCTGGATGCACGGCGCGCTCCGCAACTATGCAGACCAGGACCCCGAGTACCCGCTCCTGCCGTATGGGCGCGACGCGAAGCGTTCGCTGCTGGCCAAGGCCACCTTCGGTCGTGACGGGGTGAGAAACGTCTCTTTCCTGCCGATGATGATCGACAAACAGTACCGCCCCGAGGTCCTGCGCGCGGGCGATCCGAGGTTCGACGACATGGTGGCGTACATGGATTGGGCCTCGGACGGGTTCGACCACGTCTTCACGCCGCGCGGCGACGAAGTGCTGGTGACTGCATAGGAGAGCTCCCTCATGAGCACATCGTCCATGACCGCGCAAAGCGCCGACCGGATCCAGTCGAAGTTGAGCGGATATGCCGCGCGGCTGTCGTATGCAGACCTCGACGAGGAAACCATACATGCGGCCACGACGCGCGTGATCGACACGCTCGCCGCCCTCATCGGCGGGTTTTCGGGCGAACCGTGCCGCATGACGCGCGAGCTCGCGGCAGGCATGCCGCAGGCGAGCGGCGCGACCGTCATCGGCACGAGCCTGAAAACTTCGCCCGACCTCGCCGCGTTCGTGAACGGAACGACGGCGCGGTACGTCGAGATGAACGACGTCTACCACTGGCCCGGCAGCAGCGGCGGACATCCGAGCGACGTTCTGATGCCGATCCTGGCGGCAGCAGAGTATGCGCGAGCGAATGGACGCGACTTCATCACCGCCGTGGTGCTGGGCTACGAGATCTATTTGCGGATGTCCGATGCGGTAAAGACGCCCGGTTTCGATTGCGCGAATTTCTGCTGCATGGGCGCGGCGCTCGGCGCCGGCAAGCTGCTTGGACTGGATGCCGAGCGCCTCGCGCAGTGCCTGTCGATGGCGGTCGTGCCGAACAACGCACTCAATCAGGCGCGGACCGGGCATCTATCGATGTGGAAGGCAGTCGCCGCAGGCCAGGCGGGGCGCGCCGGCGTTTTCGCGGCGCTGCTCGCGCACGCCGGGATGAAAGGCCCGCACGCGCCTTTCGAGGGCAAGGCAGGCTGGTGCGACCATGTGGCGCGGCGGCGCTTTACGCTCGGCGCGTTCGGCGGAGCCGGGACGCCGTTCAAGATCCGGGACACGTCGATCAAGCCGCGCGCCTCGTGCGCGACGACGATCTCGTCGATTCTCGCGGCGGAGAAAGCGGGCACGGCGCTCGCGACCACGGCAGAGATCGAAAGCGTAACGGTGGAGGTCTACGAGCGCGCGAAGATCGGCATGGGCACCGGAGAGCACCATTGGAACCCGGACTCCAGAGAGACCGCCGATCACAGCATCCCGTATGTCGTCGCAGCGGCGCTGATCGATAAGCGCGTGTCGCCGGCGTCGTTCGCAGACGAGCGGCTGTGGAGCCCCGAGCTGCGCGCGCTGCTCCCGAAAATCGAGGTGATCGCTAACGAGGAATTCACCGCGGCGTACGAGCGCGTACCGGTGGAGCATCGCACACGCGTGTCCGTGCTGCTGAAGAGCGGCGAGCGCAGGACGGGTTACGCCGGCGGCGAGCAGGGTGACCTGTCTCAACCCAAGAGCGACCGGGAGATCGAGGAGAAATTCCGTTCGTTGACCGGAGACCGCCTGGGTGCGCAACGCGCAGACGCGGCGCTGGCTGCGCTGTGGAGACTCGATTCGATGTCCGATGTTTCGGAGATCGCCGACCTCGTGAGGTTCGATCGATGAAGCTGGCCTTCGCGTTGTTGTCGATCCCGGTCGCGATGTCATGGACCGCCGGCGCTGTTCATGCGCAACAAGCGTACCCCTCGAAACCCATCCGGGTACTCGTCGGTTCTCCTCCCGGAAGCGGCAGCGATGTCATCGCGCGAGCCATCACGCAGAAGCTTTCAGAGCGGCTGGGCCAGCAGTGCGTCGCCGACAATCGTCCCGGCGCTGCGGGCGGCGTCGCCCTGGAGATGCTGGCGAATGCACCCGCCGACGGGTACACGATCGGTACGCTCAGCGGGCAGAACGTTTCGGGCATGGTCATGAAGACGATCTCGGTCGACATTCCGAAAGCGCTCACGCCGATCACCCTGATGATCTCGCAACCGTACGTCCTGGTGGTGACGCCGGCGCTGCCCGTGACCTCGGTGAAGGAGCTGATCGCGTACGCCAAGACCAAGCCGCTCGCCTATGCATCGAGCGGTATCGGCTCGACCGTTCACCTCGGCATGGAAATGCTCAAGATGATGGCGGGTATCGACATGACCCACGTGCCCTACAAGGGTAGCGGACTGTCCATGGTCGACCTCATGGGCGGGCGCGTCCAGGCGGCTATCACCAACATGCTGACTGCAGCGCCGTTGGTACGCAGCGGCAGGATCCGGGCGCTGGCGGTCACCACATCGAAACGCTCGCCGGCAATGCCGGACCTTCCGACCGTTGCCGAAGCCGGGGTCCCCGGCTACGAAGTGCGCAGCTGGTACGGGCTGGTGGCGCCGAAGGGGGCGCCGGCCGCGGTGGTTTCGACGCTGAACCGTGCGGTTGGCGCCGTGATGGCTGCACCGGAGGTTCACGAAAGACTCGTGGCTGACGGAGCGGAAGTGGCGGAAGCGAATTCGCCCGAACAGTTTCGAGCATTGATCGCGTCGGAGATCGCGCGGTGGACCAGCTTCCGCAGCCGCGCGAAGGTCAACCTGGATTGAAGATGAAAGCGATTGCGACATGACAGTGAACGGGGCGAATGAGCCGGTGTTCGAAGTGGTATGGCCCGGCAGCCGGCGCGCTGCAAGCGACATCGCACAGACGGCCCCGCTCTCCGATTTGAACGGCAAGGTGATCGCCGAGGTCTGGGACCGGGTGTTTCGCGGGGACCAGATGTTTCCTCACGTGCGAAACATCATCAAGCGCCGGTTTCCGCAGGTCGCCTTCGTCGATCACGATGAATTTGGTGACATTTTCGGATGGAACGAGCGCGAAGTCATCGCGAGACTGCCGGAGCTCCTTAGAAAACACAGGGCGGACGCCGCCATCGTCGGTGTCGGGGCTTGAGGAGCCTGCACGCCCGCCGTGTTGCGGGCAGCAGCGGTAGCGGAAAAGTGCGGAATACGTACGGCTTCGATCGTCGCGTCGGCCTTCCTGGGATTGGCCGCGCACACCTCGAAAGGTCTCGGCGTTCCGAACCTGGCGATTGCCGAGTACCCGGGCGTTCCGATGACCGACGATGAGCATGCGCTGCGTCGGAAGGTCGAGAACGACCTGGCGCCCCGGATCGTTGCGGGTTTGGCGAAGCCGGTGAGTACTGCCGGCAGCGTTGAAGCGGCGGCCGGACCTCGCGAGATCGTGGCCAGAGGCGGGCTCGATCAGATCCTGCGCACGTTTCACGACAGGCAATGGTCCGACGGCCTGCCCATCGTTCCCCCCACCCCGGATCGCGTGGAGGCGTTCTTCGAGTTCACCGAGCGGGCGGCCGATGAAGTGATCGGTACCCTGCCGGTCGAAAGCCGCGAAGCGTCGCTGTGGAGCATCGCCGTAAACGGCGTCATGGCGGGCTGTGAGCCACGCTACATGCCGATCCTGATCGCGGTGGTCGAGTGCATCTCCGATCCGGCCTTCCGCCTGCAGGACGCCGGCGCTACGCCGGGCTGGGAACCGCTGGTCATCGTCAGCGGGCCGATCGCAAAGGCGCTGGACTTTAACTCCGGCGCCGGCGCGTTACGCGTGGGGCGCCAGGCCAACACCAGCATCGGCCGCTTCCTTCGGCTTTACCTGCGCAATGTCTGTGGCTTCCGGATCTCCCCCGGAGAAGGCGACAAGGCGTGCATAGGCTCCGCGTTCAACGTCGCGCTGGCGGAGAACGAGGACGCCGTGCAGGAGCTCGGCTGGCCGCCGTTTTCCGCCGACCGTGGCTTTGCGGCCGGCGAAAACGCCGTCACGGTGCAGAGCGTCGTCTCCGCCAGCCCGCCCACATACAGTGCCGGCAGCTCCGCACTCGATCACGCTTCGATTCACAAGGACGTGATCTGCGAAGGCTTCAAGTACTGGGCATTCCTCGGGATCAAACGAACGAAGTGGAGCGCGTTATTCGTGATGAGCCCCTCGGTCGCGAAGGTGATCGCGTCCCAGTGGAGCAAGGACGACTATCGGAGATACCTGGCCGAGAACGTGCGGATGCCCGTCAGCGAGATGATGAGGTTCGCAAGAAATCTGAGCAACACGACCTTCAGCGTCGAAGACATGGTAGAGCAGGGCGCGCTGCCCCCGGCCTACGCCGAATCGGCCGATCCGGATCGACGGGTCCCGATATTCATCGACCCTTCCAGCATAAACATCGTCGTCGCCGGAGACCCCGGCCGGAATCAGACCCGGGGCTACATGAACAATCATCAACAGGGGTGGCCCGTGAGCAAACGCGTGGTGTTGCCCAAGGGCTGGAGGTGATCGGATGAACCTTTATCGAACCGGCGCAATCGCGTCCGGCCTGCTCGCGCTGTCCAGTGTCATTGGAACCGCGCATGCGGCGTCCTCGGCTCAGGAGCGCTATCCGGACAAGCCGATCCGCTTCGTCCTCGCGAATGCGCCGGCAAGCTCGGCAGACATTCTCGTTCGTATTCTTTCAGACAGGCTTGCGGAACAAATGAAGCAGCCTGTCGTCGTCGACACCCGACCGGGGGGCAGTGGAATCATCGGCACGGCCATAGCGAAGTCGGCGCCTGCCGACGGTTACACGCTGCTGCAGGCCGGCAATGTCTTCACGACGATTACCGCTTTGCGCAAAGACCTGCCGTTCAATGTCGACACCGATTTCATAGCGCTCACGAAAATAGCGTGGGTGGCCAATGTGCTGGCCGTCTACGGCGGTTTGAACGTGAACAGCGTGCCGGACCTCATTCGGCTCGCGAAAGCCAAACCGAATACGCTGAACTACGGCTCTGCAGGCATCGCATCGCCGTCGCATCTCAGCGCCGCTCTGCTGGACGTGCTCGCCGGGATCAGGACAGTGCACATCCCCTACAAGGGCACGGCTCAAGCGCTGACGGACACGATGACGGGGCAGCTTCAGTTTCTGATCACTTCACCGCTTGTCGTGGCACCGCACGCGAATTCAGGCCGCATCAGAGTCATCGCGACGACCGGGCCCACGCGCGATCGGCTCTTCCCCAATCTGCCGACCGTGCGCGAGAGTGTGCCCGGCTATGAGATGACCCAGTGGTGGGGTGTTGCAGTACCGGCGAACACCCCGCCGCGCATCGTCTCGAAGCTGCACGAGGAGATCTGCAAGGCGCTCCAGGACCCCGACACGCGAAGCGCCATGGCGAAATACGGTGCGACGGCTGATCCTCAATCGATGGCCGAGTTCGCTGCATTCATCAAGTCCGAACGTGCACGCGTCGGAGATCTGATCAAGCGGGCGGGCATTGCCGGCACCGAGTAAACCTCACATGGACGTCAAAATGACTGGATCTTACGATGTAATCGTCGTCGGTGGCGGTAACGCGGCGTTGTGCTCCGCCCTGGCCGCGAGCGACCGGGGCGCCAGGGTGCTCGTGCTCGAACGCGCTCCGGAGGAGCAGCGGGGCGGAAACACCGCTTTTACCGGCGGCGGCATGCGCATGGTGCACAACGGGCTGGAGACCGTGCTGACGGTCGTGCCCGACCTATCGGAGTCGGAGAAGGCGAACACGGACTTCGGCAGCTATTCGGCTGAGCAGTATTTCGACGATCTCGGACGGCTGACGCAGTACTACTGCGATCCCGACCTTGCCGAGACACTGGTCAACAACAGCACGTCGACCGTGCAGTGGCTTCATTCCAAAGGCGTCAAGTTTCTGCCCTTTTACGGCAGCTACTCGGTGGTCAAGAACGGCCGCCGCGTGTTCTTCGGCGGTACGGTGGTTTACGCCTCTGGCGGTGGGCAGGGGCTGGTCGACGCGGAGATGAAGAGTGCGCGCAAGGCGGGTGTCGAAATCCGCTTCGATCACCGCGTCATGTCGCTGGTGGAGGATGCCTCCGGAGTCCAGGGCGTGCGCGTGCGCTCGAACGGCACCGAATCCGAAATACGCGCGAAGTGCGTCGTGCTCGCGTGCGGCGGGTTCGAGGCGAACCGCGAAATGCGCGCGCGCTATCTGGGTACGGGCTGGGACATGGCCACGGTGCGCGGCACGCGCTACAACACGGGCGACGGCCTGCGCATGGCGCTCGACGTCGGCGCGCAGCCGTACGGTCAGTGGTCGGGCTGCCATGCGGTTGCATGGGAGCGCAACGCCCCCCAGTTCGGCGACCTGAACAAAACAGCGGAGCCGTACCGCCACAGTTACCCGTGGGGGATCATGGTCAACGCGAACGGCAAGCGCTTCGTCGACGAGGGCGCGGATTTTCGCAACTACACCTACGCCAAATACGGGCGCGTGGTGCTCGAGCAGCCGGGCAGCTTCGCCTGGCAGGTGTTCGACTCGCAGGTGCTGCACCTCCTGCGCGACGAGTACAAGCTGCGCGGCGCGACCAAGGTCCGCGCCGACACTCTGGAAGAGCTGGTCGAGAAAATGCAGGACGTGAATCCGGCCGGATTCCTCGAGTCGGTGCGCGAATTCAATGCCGCAGTGAAGAAAGAGGTGCCCTTCAATCCGGAGATCAAGGACGGGCGCCGCACGGTCGGCCTCGCCGTGGACAAGACGAATTGGGCGAACACCATCGAGAAACCGCCGTTCGAAGCGTACGGCGTCGGCTGCGGCATCACGTTCACCTTCGGCGGCGTCAAGATCGACACCGGGTGCCACGTGCTGGACATCGACGATCGGCCCGTCCCCGGCCTGTACGCGGCGGGCGAGATGGTGGGCGGGCTTTTTTATTTCAATTACCCCGGAAGCTCGGGGCTCATGTCGGGGGCCGTTTTCGGCCGCATTTCGGGTGACTCGGCGGGCGCGTACGCGACGTCGAAGTAGTGCATTCGCGAAGGGAGAGGCAATGACGGGATTCGTCCGGCGCGTAGTGACCGGCCACGACAAGGACGGCAAGGCCATCGTGCTGTCCGACGGCCTGGTCGAAAGGGTCTACACGAACCCCCTGAGGCCGGGGCATCGATCGAGCGATATCTGGGAAACGCGCGGAATGCCGGTATCGGTTTCCCGCGAAGAGCCCGATCCGGTGGCGGTCGTGAGCAGCTTCCTCTCGCCGCTGGGTGTGAAGATACGCATTTCGGAGCTCGAGCCGGAACCGGAGTCGGTGCGCAACATCGATCCGAAAGTGGCCGCCGAATGGTACCGAGACTCGGGCCACTCCTCGTCCTCGACGTTCGGGAAAGGCGGCCGTCATCCGTTGATGCATCGCACCGAGACGATCGATTACGCGGTCGTGCTGGAGGGGCAGATGACGCTCGTGATGGACGACTGCGAGATCGTGTTGAACGCCGGCGACGTGGTCGTTCAGCGGGGCACCAATCACGCCTGGAGCAATCGGTCGTCCGGGCGCGTTCGCATGCTGTACATCCTGATCGATGGACGTTTCGACGCGGAGCTCGCGAAGCTCCTGGCGCCTGGAGAGTAAGAGCATGGCGACCTCGTTGACGACAAAACCTGACGAGACCTCCGCGGATTCCGCGGGACGCGGCGCGACGCGCATGCTCGCGGCTCACGCGGCGACGCTGGCGTACGACGCGATTCCCGCGCAGGTGATCAGCCTCACCAAGCAATACCTGCTGGATACGCTCGGGGTGGCCATCGGCGCGAGCTCGTTGGCTCCGGAAGCGAAGATCATCGACGAATACGTGCGCGACTTCGGAGGCAGAGCCGAGAGCACCGTCCTGGGATTCGGCGGCAAGGCGCCGGCGGCGTGGGCGGCGTTCGTGAACGGCAGTCTCGGCCACATGCTCGACTACGACGACGTCGGCGACCACTGTCACTACGGCATTGCGACCGTGCCGGTCGCGTTCGCGATCGCCGAGAAACGCGGCGGCGCGAGCGGCCGCGACCTGCTCGCGGCGATCGTGGCAGGCACCGACGTTCATGCCCGTCTCGCCCAGTCGATCGACATTCCGGACTGGACGATGAGCGAAGGCTGGTTCGCGACCCAGCTGCTCGGCGGCCTTTCCGGCGCCGCGGTCGCCGCCAGGCTCATGGGCCTGGACGGCGAGGCGATCGAGAACGCTTTCGGGATCGCCTATACCCAGATGGGCGGCAGCCGTCAGATGGCCGTCAACGTCGCGACGCACCTGCGGTCCATGCAGGCGGGTTTTTCCGGACAAGCCGCGATCCTATCCGCGGAGCTCACCGCGCGCGGTATCGTGGGGTCTAAGGAAGTCATCGAGGGACGCTACGGGCTGTTCAGAAACTACGTGCGCACCTCCACGCCGCGCTGGAGCGTCATCCTCGACGGTCTCGGGTCGCGCTTTCCCGTGGTCGATACCCACTGCTTCAAGGTATGGCCGGCGTGCGCCGTGACGCGCCCCACGAATGCGGCGATGCTCGAGCTGCGCAGGAAACATTCGCTGCGGCCCGAAGATATCGCGTCGATCACCGTCGTCAGCAACGAAGGCGACAAGACGCATCTTCTATCGGTGCCCGTCGAGCTCAAGCGCCGGCCGCGAACGAGCATCGACGCCAAGTACAGCGTGCCCTTCACGCTGGCGGCGATGATGGTGCACGGCGACGTGCGCCTGCGTCACTACACGCCGGAAGCGCTCGACGATCCGGCGGTGCTCGACATGGCGGACCGCATCGATTTTCGCGCAGCGTCGGCAGCAGACGGAGGGGCGAAGGTGAAGATGACGCCGATCGTGGAAGTGAAGACCAGGGATGGACGGGCGCTAGCCCACCAGGTTCCGGGCGTGCCGGGAGACCCGAACAACCCCGTGAGCCAGGCTCTGCTGGAGGAGAAGTTTCGAGACTGCGTTTCGTTCGCGGTCAATCCCGTGAGCAAACGCAACGTGGAGAAGGTCATCGAGCTCGTCGCCGACCTCGAGAACGTACCGGATGCCACGGACGTGATGCGCCTCCTCGCCTAGTTCGCTTCGAGAGACTTCCATGACATCTCCAGCACCACGCGGCGGCGAGCGGAAAGCAGATTCGCTCCAGCGGTTTCTGACGAATTACGCATGCGGTCTGACTTACGACGCGATATCGCCGGCAGCCGCGCATCAGGCGAAGGTCCGGGTGATCGATACCCTCGGTGCGCTCATCGGCGGCTTCGAAGGCGAATCCGCGCACATGGCGCGTGCCTTGGCCCCGCGGGATGCGGGTAAGCACGCCGCCACGATCATCGGAACAGGATCGAAAACGACGCTCGAAATGGCGGCATTCGCGAACGCCATCGCGGCGCGTTCCGCGGAAATGATGGACATCTACCACTTCCCGGGCAGCTTCGGCGGCCATCCGAGCGACGTCGTGATGCCGGTCTTCGGCGCAGCCGAATGTTCGAGGTCCAGCGGGGTCGATCTCATCACGGCGATCGTGCTCGCTTATGAAATCTTCCTCAGGTTCTCGGACGCTTTTCACAACGTCGGTTTCGACGACACGAATTTCGCCTGCATCGCGTCGGCGGCGGCCGCGGCACGACTGCTGGGGCTCTCGCGCGAGCAGGTCGGAAACAGCATCGCCATCGCGGCGGTGGCAAACGTCGCGCTGAAACAGGTCAGGACGGACGAGCTCACCGCGTGGAAAGTGATTGCAACGGGTCACGCCGCGAGGGCGGGTGTCTTTGCGGCGATGCTTGCCGAAGCCGGCGCGCCCGGCCCGAGCCTGCCGTTCGAAGGCAAGGCGGGGTGGTGCGCTCATGTCGCACGCGAACCCGTGGCCTTCGACCGGATCGGCGGCGCCGGAACGCCGTTCAAGATTCTCGACACGAGGATCAAGCACCGGCCGGCCGCCGGTGAAACGATTTCGACGATCCTCGCCGCCGAGAAAATCGCACCCAGGCTGCAGGGCATCGACCATATCAAGGTCGTCACGGTCGAGCTTTACAAACGGGCCTTGGAGCGTGCAGGCAGCGGTGAGCATCATTGGCATCCTCGTTCCCCGGACGCCGCGGGTAACAGCATCCCGTATCTGGCGAGTGTCGCCTTGATGGAAGGCGGGGTGACCCGGGCCTCGTTCGACGACGCGCATCTGGCCAATGCCGATCTGTCGGGGCTCATGCGCAAGGTGAAGCTGGTCGAGAACGCGGATTTCACGAGGGCGTACGGAAAAACGCCCGTCGAGCATCGCACCCGCATCACGGTCGAAACGAATGACGGGGCGGTTCACGTCGCCGAAACGGGCGGAGACGCCGACGATTTATCCGCCGAAAAGAGCGACAGCCAGATCGAAGCCAAATTCCGGAGCCTCACCGAGCCTGCCCTCGGCCCTCGGCGCGCGTCGAGTCTTCTGAGCCGCCTGTGGGACCTCGAGAAGCTCGGCGACGTCTCGCCGCTGGCCGCCGAGCTCGCATGGCAAGGAGCGCGATAGGGATGACTGCGCCCGCATCGAACGACAGTTCGTCGCGGATCGCGCGGGGCATCGCTGCGCGCGTGCCGGCGGGAATCAGGGCCGACTAGCCGTGCGGGCGTCGAATTCCAATGGCTACCGGGTTGGCATGAAATGGCTGTTGTCGATGGTCGTCGCGATATCGTGCGCCGCATGGGGTGGGCAATACGACGGTTATCCCGAGCGCCCCGTACGAGTGGTCGTGCCCTACGCGCCGGGCGGCGCAATCGATATATCGGCGCGCCTGCTAGGCGACAGCCTGAGCAGGAATCTGGGCAGGCAATTCGTGGTGGACAACCGACCCGGCGCCGGCGGCACGATAGCCTACGGACTGGTCGCGAAGTCGCGGGCCGACGGCTACACGCTATTGGCGATCGGCGTCGACTTCACGATGACGCCGTCGCTTTACCAGAACCTGCCTTACGATCCGCTGCGATCGTTTTCCCCGGTGTCGCTGGTGAGCGAGTCTCCGTTTCTGCTGGTGGTGCATCCCTCCTCGGCGGTGAATTCGGTGAACGAACTCGTCGAGCTCGCCAAGGCGAAGCCAGGCTCTCTGAACTTTGCGTCGGGCGGACAGGGTAGCTCGCTGCATGTCGCTCTCGAGCTGTTCAAGCTGCTGGCGCGCGTGGACATCGTGCATGTGCCCTACAAAGGCGGAGGGCCCGCGTTGAGCGCCGCGGTCGCAGGACAGGTGCACGGCATGTTCGCAAACTCGGTATCCGCTCTGCCGCATGTGCGATCGGGGAAGCTGCGGGCGATCGCCGTTACGAGCGGGACACGTTCCGAGGCCTTTCCCGAGTTGCCGACGGTTTCCGCATCGGGCGTGCCGGGTTACGAGATCGCGGCGTGGCATGCATGGCTTGCGCCTGCGGGGACACCCTCCGCCATTGTCGCCCGCCTGAGCGAGGCGCTTGCAAAGGCCATCCGCTCGGCGGATGTGTCGAACAGGCTCGAGGCGGACGCCGGCAAGCCGCTCGGCAGCAGCCCCGACGAGCTGCGCCGGCATTTGAGCAACGAGCTTGCGAAGTTCTCCAAAGTCATCAAGGCGGGCGGGATACGCATCGAGTAAGACCGCGCGGGTTTCATGTCCGCTCTCCAGTTTCCAACCTGAAGGATCAGCGCCGTGGCCGACACGACCAAACGGAAGACCACCCGACTCAAGGAGCTGTACGCCCGTACGGACCGAATCCTGATCTGTATCAGCGCGCCGTCGCCCTACGGCGCGAAGCTGATCGAGGCCGCGGGCTTCGAGTACACCTATGCGGCGGGAGGCGTCACCGGATCGTCGATGATGGCGATGCCGGACAACGGAACGATCAGCCTCACCGAGTTCGTGTGGATGGCCAAGCTGATCGCGGATGCGGTCACGATACCGGTGGCCGCGGACGTCGACACCTGCTTCGGAGGGATATTCCACGTGCAGCGCGCCGTGAGCGAGCTGATCAGGGCGGGGCTCGCGGGCATACGCATCGAAGACCAGCCTTTCATCGGCAAGCGCTTCGGGGGCGCGGCCGGCAAGGAAGTGATTCCGATGGCCGAAGCGGTGGCCAAGTACCGCGTTGCGATCGATACGCGCAACGCGATGGACCCCGACTTCCAGGTCATCGCGCGATGCGAGGCGCTCACCGCGTCCAATTCGCGAGGCCTACCTGAGGCGATCGAACGCATGCAAGCCTACAAGGCCGCCGGCGCCGATGTCCTGCACCTGGAAGGACCGCGTTCGATCGACGACATCAAAGCGGTTCGTGCGGCCGTCGACGGCCCGCTGACTGCGAACTTCTACAATCTTCCCGAAGATCTGGCGCCCGAAGACGCATTCGCCCTCGGGCTGACCGAGGCGCGATATCCGCGATTGTTGTCGGGCGCCATGCATACTGCGGGCTGGGACGTGTTGCAGCGTTTCAAGGCGCAGGGCTATCAGGGCGTGAAGGATTTCTACAAACTCTTTCCCGGCGACCTCGAGTCACGCGCGCCCGACGTTTCGAAATCGAGCGGCATACAGGAGATGGAAGAGAAGTATCTGCCGCCTGAGCTGTTGCAGAAATATGCGCGCAAGCCATAGCGCCGCCGTTCCGCACGACGCATAGCCGATGTTCAAGATAGTGCACCGAAACTTCAGATACCCCGCGAAATGAAATCGACCACGATCAGACGATCCGTCAAAAAAGAAAAAACCCGACCGATCCAGCCCGCCCGCGGCTCTCAGGGCGGTCATGCTTATGAAAAGCTCCGCGCGCTCGTCAAGGACGGCGTGCTGAAGCCGGGCGACAGGGTCATCGAGGCGACCGTTGCGCAGCAGCTCGGCGTGAGCCGCACGCCGGTG
This sequence comes from Burkholderiales bacterium, assembly GCA_036262035.1. Classification (NCBI taxonomy): domain Bacteria; kingdom Pseudomonadati; phylum Pseudomonadota; class Betaproteobacteria; order Burkholderiales; species Burkholderiales bacterium. Next base: position 61,327 of record DATAJS010000019.1, read on the forward strand.
CGCGACGCAATTCGCCGGCTCGAGGCGGAAGGCCTGCTGGACTACGAGCCGCGCGCCGGCCTCGTGGTTGCGAAGCTCGACCGCCGCGGCGTCGCGGAGCTGTACGAGATGCGCGAGGTGCTCGAAGGCACGTCCGCCCGTCTCTTCACGCGCCACGCGTCGGATATGGAGGTACAGGAGCTCGTGGAGCTGGTGGAGCTCGAGCGCGACCTGCAGGCGAAGCCGGAAGAGCTCGGAGCCCACAACCTGAAGTTTCACCGGCAGATCCATCGCGGCGCCCACAACCGATTCCTCGAAAGAGCGTTGCGGGCGGTGAACGCCGTGCGCTGGCTCCTGGGGCCGACTCAGATGTCGGACGCACCACGGGCTGCACAAGCGTTACAGGAACACGCGGAGCTGGTGGAGGCGATAAGCAAGCGCGACGCCGAGCGCGCCGAGTCTGTCGCGCGCAAGCACCTGCGCTCGGCGCAAGCGCGCCGGATGAAGACGTTGTTTCCGCAGGATGATTGAAGCGCGCGCAGGCGAGCGCCTGCACCGGGCGCTCGGTATGATCGGAATCGCGTGCAGCGTGTGGTCGCATGCCGCGTGCGCGCAGGGCACCTCGGACTATCCGATCAAGCCCGTGCGCGTGCTGGTGGGACTTGCGCCCGGCGGCGCCAACGACGTTCAAACCCGCCTGTTTGCGCAAAGGCTGGGCGATGCGTTCGGCAAGGTGTTCCTCGTCGAAAACCGGCCGGGCGCAGGCGGCATCGTTGCGTATCGCGCAGTCGCGTCGTCCGCACCGGACGGCTATACCCTGCTGGGCGCTTCCGGCGGATTCACCATCGCACCTGTCGCGTACCCGAACCAGCATCTCGATCCGGTCAGGGAGCTCGAGCCGATTTCCCTGATCGTGCAAGCGCCTTTCCTGCTGCTGGTTCATCCATCCGTGCCGGTGAAATCGGTAAAGGGCCTGATCGCGCTCGCCAAAGCCAAGCCCGGCGCACTCTCTTACGGCTCGGCCGGGCAGGGGTCCTCCAACCATCTTGCTTTCGCGCTGTTCACGACTATTGCGAAGCTCGATATCGTCCACGTCCCGTACCGGGGCGCGGGGCCGGCACTCGTCGATACGCTTTCAGGCCAGGTGCAGCTCGCCATGGCGAACGTGATCTCCAGCCTGCATTACGCAAAAGCCGGAAAGCTGCGCGCGGTGGCGGTCTCGACGAAGGCGCGATCCCCCGCCGTGCCGGAGCTGCCGACCATGGCCGAAGCGGGCGTGCCCGGATACGAGGTGAGCACCTGGCACGCATGGTTTGCGCCGGCCCGTACGCCTGCGCCTGTCATCCGAAAGCTCAATAGCGAGCTGGCGAAAGCGGCGAAAGCGCCCGAAGTCACGGCCCGCCTCGCCCCCGACGGCGTTCAAAGCATCGGCAGCTCTCCGGAGCAGTTGCGCGAGTTCGTCGCCGCCGATATATCGCGGTGGCGGAAGGTCGTAAACGAAGGCGGCATCCGGCTCGAGTGAAGGTCGTGGCGGCCGCTCGCATTCGGGAGGCCGAAGCGCGAGCACGTCGATCCGAGCCGCGGCCGCGCGGATTCCCGGGTATCAGAAGTTGAGCGTTCTGCGGCAGTAGGCGTATGCGGCCATCTTGAGGCCATCGGTACGTGGATTGCGTATCGCGCCCACACAGCAAGCACGAACAGGCGGGGATGAACTCCATTAGGCTGGGATGGGCGGTCGCGTCGCTCGTCACCGTTTTGTCATGGCCTCCTGCTGACGGCGCCGCGCAATCGAAACCAGCCGCGGGCGCAGAATGGCCGATGGCGGGTAAGGATTACGCGAACACTCGATTTTCGGAGCTGGCCGAGATCAGTTCCGCCAACGCCAAAGACCTCAGGCTCGCATTCACCTTTTCCACGGGTGTCGTGCGCGGACATGAAGCCGCTCCGGTCGTCGTCGGCCACACGATGTATATCGTGACGCCGTATCCGAACATTCTCTACGCGCTCGACCTGACAAAGCCCGGGGCTCCGACCAAGTGGAAGTTCGAGCCGAAGCCCCTCGCCGCGGCGCAGGGCGTTGCGTGCTGCGACGTCGTCAACCGCGGCGTGGCTTACTCGAACGGCAGGATCTACTTCAGCACCCTCGACGGGCAGACGATCGCGGTAGACGCGCAAAGCGGCAAGCAAGCATGGCGCGTCAAGCTCGGGGACATCACGCGCGGCGAGACGATCACGATGGCGCCGCTCGTGGTGAAAGACAAGGTTCTCGTCGGCAACAGCGGCGGTGAATACGGCGTGCGCGGCTGGCTCACCGCGCTCGATGCGGCGAGCGGCAAGATCGTCTGGCGTGCCTATAGCACCGGGCCCGACAAGGATGTGCTGATCGGGCCGAAGTTCAAGCCGTTCTACGCGACCGACCAGGGCAAGGACCTCGGCGTGTCGAGCTGGCCCTCGGAGGCGTGGAAGATCGGCGGCGGGACCGTGTGGGGTTTCGTTTCTTACGATCCCGAGCTCAACCTCGTCTACTACGGGACTGCCAACCCGGGTCCGTGGAATCCGCATCAGCGGCCGGGCGACAACAAGTGGACGTCCGGCATCTTCGCGCGCGACGCCGACACCGGCGAAGCGCGGTGGTTCTACCAGACGAGCCCGCACGACGTGCACGACTGGGACGGCGTCAACGAAAATGTCCTCGTCGACCTCGACATCAAAGGCGCGAAGCGCAAGGTGCTCGTGCATCCCGACCGCAACGGCTACGTCTATGTGATCGATCGTGCGAGCGGCGAGGTCCTCAGCGCGGAGCCGTATGCGTACATCACCACGTCGTCCGGTGTCGATCTGAAAACGGGGCGCCTGCGATACGCCCCGGAGATGGAGCCAAAGCTCGGGCGTGTGGTGCGCGGCGCGTGTCCCGGATCGGCCGGGGCGAAGGATTGGCAGCCCTCCGCGTATTCGCCGCGCACGCGGCTTCTGTACGTGCCGCAGCAAAACATCTGCCAGGACGTCGAGGCCTCGCAGACGAGCTACATCGCCGGCACGCCTTACGTCGGCATGGACGTGCGGATGCGCCCCGGACCCGGAGGCCATCGTGGCGAATTCAGCGCGTGGGACCCCGCGCTGGGCAGGAAGATGTGGAGCGTCAAAGAAGACCTGCCGGTGTGGTCGGGCGCACTCGTGACGGCGGGGGACGTCGCGTTCTACGGGACCATGGACGGCTGGTTCAAGGCGGTCGACGCGAGGTCGGGTTCGCTCGTGTGGCAGTTCAAGACCGGCTCGGGGATCGTCGGCCAGCCGATGAGCTATCAGGGACCGGACGGGAAGCAGTACGTGGCGATACTGTCGGGCATCGGTGGCTGGCCCGGCGCGATAGTCGCCGGCGACCTCGATGTGCGCGACGGCACCGCGGCGGCGGGTTGGGGCAATGTGCTGAAGGACTTGCCGCAGAAGACCACCAAAGGCGGGATGCTGTATGTCTTCGCGCTGCCTTAGCAGGCGCAGGGGCGGTCCGCGTAGGGGCTGCGCCGCGCTGCTCCTGGCGATGGCCTTGTGCGCCGCGCCGGCCGGCGCAGAAGGCCAACTTCGTCTGTGCGCGGATCCGCACAACCTCCCCTACTCGAGCGAAAGCGGCGCCGGTTTCGAAAACCGCATCATGGAGCTGGTGGGGAAGGCAATGCGCGTGCGCGTCACCCCGGTATGGCTGCCGCAGGGGCGGGGTTACGTCAGGAAGACGCTCAACGCGGGGCTTTGCGATGTCATTGCCGGCGTTCCCTCCGACTTCGGGCCGGTGCGTACCACGATGCCGTATTACCGCTCGGCCTACGTATTCGTTTCGCGCGCGAATGCAGGTGAGGCCTATCGCACGTTCGACGATCCGCGACTCGCGACCGCGAAGATCGGCGTTCAACTCATCGGCGACGATCTCGCCGCTACACCCCCGGGACATGCGCTCGCGGCGCGCGGGCTGGTCGACAACGTAACCGGCTACGCGATCTACGGTGAGCGCCCGCAAGTGCAGCGTATGGTCGATGACGTCGCGAGCGGCGCGCTCGACGTGGCGCTGGCCTGGGGGCCGCAGGCCGGGTATTTCGCCTCCCGCGCTCCGGTGCCGCTGCAAGTCGCCATCGCCGAGGCGCCGCCGGAGCTCCCGGGCATCCCGTTCTCATTTTCGATGTCGATGGGTGTCCGTAAAGGCGACACCGCGCTTCTGCATTCGCTCGATGCGGCGCTGTCGAAAATACGGCCGGCGATCGATGCGATCCTCACGGAATACAGGATCCCTCGGGTGGACTTCACATCGAGCCGGCGCGCGGAGGCAAGGCCGTGAGCGCGCGATTCCCGATCGTGGCGACCGCCGCCGTCCTCGCCGTCTTTTCGGCGGGTTGCGAACGCGAGGCGCGCCGGTTCACGGAGGCTGCTTCGCAATCGGCGCCGGCCGATGCCGTGCGTGCATCTTCGCTGCAGGCCGGCGGAGCCTCGCAGCCATCGCTGCCTGCGACGAATCCGTACGAAGAGAACGCGTACGCCGTGTCTCAGGGACAACGGCTGTTCACTGCGTTCAACTGCGTCGGCTGTCATGCGCATGGGGGCGGAGGGATGGGGCCCGCTTTGATGGACGACAAGTGGATCTACGGCGCGAAGCCGGCGAATATCTACCAGACGATCGTGCAGGGCAGGCCGAACGGCATGCCTTCGTTCGGCGGGAAGATCGCCGACGCGCAGGTGTGGCAAATCGTCGCCTATGTGCGCTCGATGAGCGGGCAGCTCGACGCCGCGACTGCGCCGGGGCGCACCGACAGCCTGGCTGCGTCGAAGCCCGAATCGACGCGCGAGCGCGAGACGCCGCGGCAGGGCGGCACCGCGCATCCACGATGACGCGCTGCCGGCTGGGCGCCTTACCGCTGCTCGCCTTCAGCAGGGCTGCCGCGTCCGCGACCTTCCAGAGCGTGTGGACGCCGGCCGGCGTTCAATCGGAGCACGTGCACTCGTTGTGGCTCGTCATGCTAGGCCTGTGTGGCGTGGTGTTCGGCGCGGTGTTCATTGCGTTTCTGCTTGCAATCGGCCGAGCGCCGCGGGTCGACGAAACGAGTGAGCCGCAGACAAGTCGCACGGTGGGCGGCGAGCGCGGCGCGCAGCGCGCGGTGGCCATCGGCGCGGCGTTATCGATCGCGGGACTGCTGGCACTGATCGTCGCGAGCGTGGTCACCGATCGCGCGCTCGCGAGCCTCTCCCTCGAAAATGGATTCGCGATCGAGGTCAGCGGGAAGCAGTGGTGGTGGCAGGCGACGTATTACCCCGGAGATCCGCAACGCACGTTCGAGACCGCGAACGAGCTCCACATCCCGGTCGGCAAGCCGGTGGTGCTGAAGCTGTCGTCGCCCGACGTCATTCATAGCTTCTGGGTGCCGAGCCTGGCCCCGAAGAAAGACATGATTCCCGGACGCACGCTCACGCTCACGCTTCGCGCCGATAAAGCGGGCGTCTATCGCGGCCAGTGCGCCGAGTTCTGCGGGTTCCAGCACGCGAAGATGGCGTTCCTCGTTTACGCCGACGAACCCGCTCAATACGAGGCGTGGGTGAGGTTGCAGCAGAGGAGCGCGAGCGAGCCCTCGGACGCGATCGCGAAACGCGGCCGCGATGTCTTCATGAGCTCGCCGTGCGTCATGTGCCACACGATCCAGGGCACGACGGCGCAGGCCAAGCTCGGTCCGGACCTCACGCACGTAGCGAGTCGGGCGACGCTCGCGGCCGGCGTCCTTCCGAACGCGCGCGGCCCTCTCTCGGGCTGGATCACGAATCCGCAGCAGATCAAGCCCGGTACGAACATGCCCGCTGTTGCGTTGCCGCCCGAGGACCTCCATGCGCTCGTGACTTACCTGGAAAGCCTGAGATGAGCGAAGACGTGTCGATCGGCCGCGAAAGCGTTGCCGCGGGCGAGCACGAGATCCTCGCGCGTGCCTGGGGCACGCCGCCCGGCATGGTCGGCTGGCTTTCGACGATCGACCACAAGCGGATCGGCCGGCGCTTTATCGTGACCGCGATGGGTTTTTTCGCCGCAGGCGGCATTCTCGCGGCGCTCATGCGGTTGCAGCTCGCGAAGCCGGACAACACGCTCATAGGGCCGGATCTCTACAACCAGATCTTCACCATGCACGGCACCACCATGATGTTTCTCTTCGCGGTGCCGGTGATGGAGGCGGTCGCGATTTACGTCGTGCCGCTCATGGTGGGAACGCGCAATATCGCTTTTCCGCGCCTCAACGCCTACGCTTACTGGATCTATCTCTTCGGCGGACTGATGCTGTATGGCGCGTTTTTCCTGAATATCGGACCGGATGCGGGCTGGTTCAGCTATCCGCCATTGGCCGGACCCGAGTTCTCCCCGGGCAAGCGTGTCGATTTCTGGGCGCAACTCATCACGTTCACCGAAGTGTCCGGGCTGCTCGGTTCGATCGTTCTCATCACCACGATCTTCAAGCTGCGCGCGCCGGGCATGACGCTCGACCGCATGCCGCTCTTCGTGTGGGCGATACTGGTGACGTCGTTCATGGTGATGTTCGCGATGCCCGCGGTCATGTTCGCGAGCACCGCCCTCATCACGGACCGTCTCGTCGGCACGCACTTCTACAACCCCGCCGAAGGCGGCGACGCCATGCTCTGGCAGCACCTTTTCTGGTTCTTCGGTCATCCCGAGGTCTACATCATCTTCATCCCGGGGCTCGGCTTCCTGTCGACGATCATAGCGACGTTCGCGCGCCGGCCGGTCTACGGCTACCCGGTGATGGTGCTTTCACTGATCGCGACGGGATTCCTCGGATTCGGCCTGTGGGTGCATCACATGTTCGCCACCGACGCGCCGGAGCTCGGAAAGAGCTTCTTCACTGCAGCGAGCATGATCATCGCGGTACCCACCGCGCTGCAGATCTTCTGCTGGATCGCCACGCTCTGGAACGGCAGGCTCAACATGAAGGTGCCGCTCCTCTTCGTGCTCGCGTTCTTTTTCATCCTCCTGATCGGCGGTCTCACCGGGATCATGCTGGCGTCGGTGCCGCTCGATCTGCAGGTCCACGACACCTATTTTGTCGTGGCGCACCTGCATTACGTGTTGATCGGCGGCGCGGTGTTCCCGCTGTTCGGCGCGTTCTACTACTGGTTCCCGAAGATCACCGGCCGCATGATGGACGAGCGCCTCGGGCGCTGGAGCTTCTGGCTGTTCTTCGTCGGATTCAACGTCACGTTCTTCCCGATGCACCAGCTCGGGCTCGAAGGCATGCCGCGCCGGGTTTACACCTATCCGGCGAACATGGGCTGGGGCGATCTCAATCTGATCGCGACGGTCGGCGCGGTCACGATCGCTGCAAGCATGCTCGTGTTTCTGTTCAACGTCGTGCGCAGCCACCGCAGCGGCTTACGTGCGCCGGATGACCCGTGGCGCTCGCCGACGCTCGAGTGGATGACGTCTTCGCCACCGCCGACATACAACTTCGCGCGCATCCCGATTGTCGCCAGCCGCGAGCCGCTTTGGGAGCGCGGCGGAATCGCGGGCCGGGTCGAGGGGCTTTCGGGCGACCCCCCCGAGAACCTCGTCACACACGTGCTCGACGCCCGTCCCGATCACAGGAGCGTATATCCGCGCCCCAGCCTCTGGCCATTTCTGAGCGCCCTTGCCACGGCCGTTCTGTTCGTTGCATCCATCTTTACGCCGTGGGCGGCGGTGTGGGCGTCGATACCGGTGGGAGTCGCGCTGACGTTCTGGTTCTGGCCCTCTAAAGCGGAGACGCGGGAGCACCTCGCGCTGGAGAAGAAGCCCTCGTGAGCGAAGAGCGTCTACCTTCCCGGCACATCGTCGATGCGGCGAAGCTTCCGAGTTACGCGTTCGGCCATCGCAGCCTGATGTGGTGGGGGACGTGGGGAATGATGGCCATCGAGGGTTCGGTCTTCGCACTCGCTTCGGTCGCTTACTTCTACGTCCGAAGTCGCGTAGACGAGTGGCCGCCGGCGGCGCTGCCGCCCGACCTCACGTGGGGCACATTCAACATGCTCCTCATGCTGGCGAGCCTCATTCCTAACCACATCGCAAAGCGGGCGGCGGAGCGCGAAGACCTGTTGCGGGTTCGGCGCTGGCTCTGGATCTGCTGTACGTTCAGCGTCGGCTTTCTGGTGCTCCGTGCGCTCGAATTCACCGCGCTCAACGTGAGCTGGGACACCAACGCGTACGGCTCCGCGGTCTGGATGTTGCTGGGCCTGCACACCTTCCACGTGCTGACCGATTTCTGGGACTCGGTGGTCCTTGCGTTGCTGATGACGAGCGACAGGATCGAGGGCAAGCGCTATGTCGACGTGTCCGAAAGCGGCATGTATTGGTACTTCGTCGTCGTCGCCTATCTACCGATTTACTCAATCGTCTATTTCGGCGCACGTGTGCTCTAGGCCGTGAAGCTCTGGTTCCCTATCATCGTGCCTGCGCTGGCAGCGCTGGCGCAGCAGTCGGTGAACTACGCGCTGGTCGCCCTGGAATGCCGGCAACAGGAGCGGCTGCCGCTGCATTTCGTCGCGGCAGTCGCGCTGGTCGTCACGCTCATCGGGGCAGCGATCGCCTGGGGCCGCTGGCGCGAGGCAGGGATGGATGAGCCGGAAGACCGCGGCGAGCAGCGCACGCGCACGCGTTTTCTCGCGATCGTCGGGTTCTGGGTATCGGCGCTGATGGCGCTCGCGGTCGCGGCGCAGTGGCTCACCAGCGCGTTCGTCTCGCCATGCGTGCAATGAAACGCATCGCGTGCGCTGTCGCGCTCGCGCTGACCGCGCAGGGCGCGAAGGCGCATGCCGTCGCTGCAGGCGATGCCGAGGCGGGCTTGCGCATGGTGGTCGGCGCGCTGCTCGTGTTATCGGCGCTGCTGTACGCGGCGGGTTATTACCGCGTCTCGCAATCGAGCGCGCGGCTTGTCGCAGTCCGGCGCAGCGCGGCACTCTTCGGGGCGGGCTGGCTGACCGTCGCAATCGCGCTGGTGTCGCCACTCGCAGCGATGACCGCGGGTCTGTTCGGCGCGCACATGATGCAGCACGAGCTTCTGATGGTCGTCGCGGCCCCGTTGCTCGTGCTGGGGCGGCCCCTGGCGATGTGGATGTGGGCACTGCCGCGAGCGTGGCGTGCCGCGCCCGCGCGCGTCGTGCATGCCGGCGCTTTTGCGCGCGTATGGGACCGTCTCGCCAGCCCCATCGGCGCGTCGGTGGTGCACGGCGCTGCGATCTGGCTCTGGCACATCCCGCGAGTCTTCGAGCTGTCGGAGGTGAGCGTGGGCGCGCATGCACTCCAGCACGCCGCGTTCCTGTTCTCTGCTCTGTTGTTCTGGTGGGCGCTGCTGAAACCGGTTAGAGGCGGTCGTGTCGGGACGAGCGTGATGTGTCTCTTCGTCACGATGCTCCATACAGGTGCGCTCGGGGTGTTGCTCACGTTTTCGGGGCAGGTGTGGTATCCCGCGGCGACTGCACATGCGGCGCACTGGTCTCTGACTGCTCTGGAGGACCAACAGCTCGGCGGCCTGGTGATGTGGATCGTCGGGGGATTGCCCTATGTGGCGGCTGCGCTTGCGTTGGCGGCGCGATGGTTCCTGACCAGGGAAAGTGCGGAAGTGCCGGCACCTTCGATGAAGGACGGGGCGCCGGGGTCATCCTATCGGCGAAGCGCCGCATGAGGAACAGTCACTCTCGAGCCGACAGCAACGCAGCGAGACGGGCGCGGGCGATGAGTGTCAGACGCAGGCGCGGCGCTTATTTCGCCAAACCCAGCTCGCTCAGGAACGCCTTCGCCTCCTCGTTATCCTTCGCGAGGAACTTGCGCGTGGCGGCGCTGCCCTCGAAATTGGCCCGCCAGAAATTCGCGTTGAGCTCGTTCTTCCAGTCCTCGGCCTCCATGAGCCGCTTCATGGTGTTCTCCCAGTAGGCGATCTGTTCCGGCGTCATGCCTTTGGGGCCGATCAGAACGCGCCACTGCGCCACCACGACGTTCGCGCCCTGTTCCTTCCACGTCGGCACGTCCTTGAGATCGCCGCCCAGCCGCTCCGGCGCCGTGATCGCGATCAGCCGGACCTGGCCGTTCCGGTACAGGGATGTAGCGAAGGCGACCGAGATCGGGACCACGTCGACGTGCCCGCCCATCAGCGCCGTGCTCGCGGCGCCGCCCGACGAAAAGATCACGTTCTTCATCTTCCTGATGTCGATGCCGGCGGCCTTGAAGGGTGCCGCCACGCCGGCGTGATTCGGCGCGCCCAGGCTGGTGGCGATGCCGAAGCTGATCGCGGTCGGATCCTTCTTCATGAAGCTGAGCAGGTCCTTGCCGGTCCTGATGGGTGACACGGGCTTGACCGTGACGGCGATGTATTCGTCGAAGAGGTGCGCGACCGGCGTGAACTCGGCGGGATTCGGCCCGTGGCCCGCGATGTGATTCGTGAGGAAAGAGCGCGACCCCAGTACGAGGAAATGCCCGTTCCCGGGATACTGGTTGATGTAGTTGTAAGCGACCGCGCTGCCGCCGCCCGGCTTGTTGACGAGGTTGATCGCAGTCGGGACGAGCTTCCGGTCCTGCATGATCTTGATCATGATGCGGCCGATGCGGTCGGAGCCGCCGCCAGGCGCATTGGTCGCGACGAGCTCGACCGGCTTCACCGGCTTCCACTCCTGTGCGGCAACGTCGGTGACGACAGGCAGAGCGAGAGCGAAAGCGAAAGCCGCGAGTGTTGCGTGTGAGGCGGCACTGCGTTCGATCATGATGCGCCTCCTCCGGTGGATTCTTATTGCCGCAGGTTAACAGCCTGCGCGAAACGGGCAAATTCCGCCATGTCCACGGCTCGCGCGCCGGACGGCTTAACGCCCGGATACCCGGGCAACGTGGCAAGGATGAGGCAACGGGTTGCGCCGCAACCGTGGCGCGGAGTGCTCGGGCTAGGAGCCGAACGTACGGGTGTTTTCCCGTTCGGGCGTGTACCCGTGCAGTCTGGCGTCCGCCACACAGGCGTCGCGCGTGGTAAAGCCGACGGGGCTTTCGTTGCGGCCCTCCAGGACCGGGCTTCGCCAGAACCACCGCAGAGCGATTCCACCGTCTTCGGTCTCGACCGGTTTCGTATAGATGCGCCAGAGCATGGCCCGCATCTTACATCGCCCGCGAGGTCCTTCAGTCCGCATCATACGGCGTGCGCGCAGCGTGCATGGGGTTGCACACACATTCCCACGGCAGCCGGCTAATCACGGCTTCATCGCCACGTTAGAGTGGAGGCTCGAATGCTTCTCGTGGGGCGCCCGAGGCGGCGCAGGTCGGTAAACAACCGAGGTGAGGATGAAAGCTATGCATGAATACAGTACCGCTCGGGCGGACGGCGGGCCGTCGAGGCGTAACCGGTCGGAAAGCAGGAAGGTCTTTTTCGGTACGTTCACGGGGGTCGTCCTGGGCGGGACAGTCGGGACCGGCCTTGCGGCCGCTGCCGCGGTCGTCCCGCCGCTCGCGCCACTGCTGGTGGCCGGTCCCGTTTTGGGCGTTGCCCTCGGGGGCCTTGCCGGCGGGTTGAACGCCATGCGTCGTACCGGCGCCGGACGAAGCGAACGCGGAGCGCGGCAGTGAACCGCCCGCGCCGATGTTCAGATTTCGGGCAAGAGCAGTGCGTTTTGGGCAAGGGCGGCGAAGCATCCGGTGTCCGGCGCAGGTACGCTTCCGAGGTGCGCGTCGAGCCTTCGATGAGCGCGCGACGACGAATGCATATGACGGTACGACAGTGAACAGAGCGTCACGGCTTGTGGTGTCGTGTGTCGGGCTGACCGCAGCGGCGTGGCCGGCCCTCTCGAACGCTCAGCTTGCGGTGTGCGCGCGCATCGCCGACCCTGCGGCGCGGCTCGCGTGCTATGACGAGCTGGCCGGCGCCGAAAGGGCACGCGGCGCCGGTGTCCCGCAGCCGGCCTCGAAGGCTCCGCACGCGCCGGCCGCAGCCGATCGCGTCGCGCTCAGAGCGAGCGTGATGGAAGAGCGTTGGGAGCTGCGCCCCGAGCTGAAGCGCGGAACGTTCAATCTCCTGCCGTACCGGCCGGTGTACGGCCTCGTGCACTGGACGACCGATGCGAACACGCAGCCGGCGTCTCCGACGCGGCCGTTCGACGCCTCGCAGCCGGTGGACCTCGACCGCGCCGAAGGCAAGTTCCAGCTGAGCTTCAAGACCAAGGCCGCCGAGGGATTGTTCGGGACCCGCGGCGACCTGTGGCTGGGCTACACGCAGGTCTCCTATTGGCAGGTGGGCAACCGCCGCCATTCGTCGCCGTTTCGCGAGACGAACTACGAGCCCGAAGCGACGCTCCTCTTCCCGTTGAACGTCGGGCTGGGCGGGCTGGACGTGCGCTTCGCCGGCCTGACGTTGAACCACCAGTCCAACGGACGTGGCGGAACGCTGTCGCGGAGCTGGAACCGGCTGATCGGGGAAGTCGGCGCGGAATACGGCCCGTGGTCGTTGCACGCGAGGCCGTGGGCGCGCGTCTTCAAGTCGAGCGGCCAGGACGACGACAACCCCGACATCGAGGACTATGCCGGCCGCGGCGAGCTTGCTGTCTCATGGCGGGGCCGGGGTCACGTGGTGACCACGACGCTGCGTCATTCGCTGCGCTCGGGCGATCGGTCGCGAGCTCGGCGCGGCTGGATTGGGCGTTTCCGCTGGTCGGTTCGCTCAATGCACACCTGCAGGTCTTCAGCGGGTACGGCCTGACCCTCATCGATTACAACCACCGGCAAACGACGATCGGCCTCGGCGTGTCGTTCCTCGACTGATAGGGCCCTTCGTGTCGATAGGCACGAGCAGGCAGGCGAGGCGGTCGTGCGGGGCGTTCCGGCTTCCTGTCGCTGCGCTCACTGCCGCGCGAGCCCATCGCCGGGGCTGCCGCGATTCCATCCGCCGCCGAGCGCCCGGTAGAGCAGCACCACGTCCAGCCGCTGGTTGAGCTCGCTCGCGTTCAGGTCGAGCTGCGCGGCGAAGAGCTGGCGCTGCGCGTCGAGCACCTCGAGATAGCTGATCACGCCCGAACGAAAGCGCAGGTCGGCCAGGCGCAGGTATTCCGAGGCGACGGCGACGCGCGCGCGGTTGCCCTCGGCCTCGACGCGGTCGCGATCGTAGGCGACCAGCGCGTCGGAGATCTCGCGCAGCGCCACCAGCACGGTGCGGCGGTAGGCGAGCACCGCCTGCTCCGCGCGCGCGCGTGCGACCTGGTAGTTCGCGGTCAGCGCGCCGCCGGTGAAGATCGGCGCCAGCAGATTGCCGCCCACCGTGAAGAAACTGTCGCCGCGGCTGTTCACCAAACCTTGCAGCCGGTCGCTCGCGCGCCCGAGCGAGCCGGTCAGCGCGATGGTCGGGAGGAATTGTGCGCGCGCTACACCGACGTTCGCGTTCGCCGCGACGAGCAGCTGCTCGGCCTGACGGATGTCCGGGCGGCGCTCGAGCAGCTCCGACGGCAGCCCGGTCGGCACCTCGGGCGCGACGCGCACGGTCCGAAGGTCCGAACCGGTGTCGAAAGCGCGCGGCGGCGCGCCGAGCAGGAACGCGAGCGCATCCTCGGTCTGCGCGATCTGGCGCTCCAGCGCGGGGACCTGGTTCTGCGTGGTGAGGAGCTGGCTCTCCGCCTGCCGCTCCTCCGCCGCGGACTGCACGCCTTGCTGCGACAGCAGCCGCACGAGCCCCAGCGAATCGCTTTGTGCGGCGCCGGTCTGCCGGACGACCTCGAGGCGCTGCCGCAGGCCTTTCAACTGGAGATACTGCTGAGCGACTCCGGCGACGAGCGACGAGACCACGCTGCGGCGACCTTCTTCCGTCGCGAGGAGGTTGGCGCGCGCCGCTTCGGTCGCGCGGCGGTAACGGCCCCAGAAATCGATCTCCCACGACAGCGCGAGCGCGGCGAGAAACGTGTTGAACGGCGTACCCGTCTCGTTGCCGCGCGTGCCTTGCACCTGCCCGGAGATCTGGGGAAAGATCGGGGAGCGCGCGGCGACCACCAGCGCCTCGGCTTCCAGGATCTGCGCGGCCGTCACCTGCAGATCGAGGTTGTTGCGCAACGCTTCTTCGATCAGCGCGACGAGCTGAGGGTCGTCGAAGAGCTGCCACCACGCGACGTCGGCGATCGAGCGGGCCGCGGCTTCGGGGATGGCCCGATGGTAGGCGGCGGGCAGCTCCACGGCCGGGCGGCGGTAGTCGGGACCGAGCACGCAGCCGCCCAGCAAGACGGCGGCGAGGCATGCGCATGCGGCCTTCACGTCGCCTCTTCCTCCGGCGCGGGCTGCATCTCGCGGCCGCGTCGGCGGTGGGTCCAGCTCACGGCGCGCTCCACCGCGACGAACAGAACCGGGATGATGAAGATCCCGACCAGCGTCGCGCACGTCATCCCCCAGACGACCGCGACGCCCATCGACACGCGGGCGCCGGCGCCCGCGCCCGTCGCGCTCGCGAGCGGGACCACGCCGAGAATGAACGCGAACGAAGTCATCAGGATCGGCCGCAAGCGCAGCTTCGCGGCTTCGACGGCGGCTTCGACCGGATCGTCGCCACGGTCGACCGCGACTTTCGCGAACTCCACGATGAGGATCGCGTTTTTCGCGGACAGGCCGATCAGCAGGATCAGCCCGATCTGCGCGTAGATGTTGTTGGTGAGGCCGGCGACCGCGAGCGCGAGCATCGCGCCGAAGATGCCGATGGGCACCGCGAGCAGCACCGCGAACGGCACCGACCAGCTCTCGTACAGCGCCGCGAGGAACAGGAACACGCACACGATCGTCAGCGCGAAGATGATCGAGGTCTGCCCCGCGGTCTCCTGTTCCTGCAGCGAGAGCCCCGACCACTCGAAGGCGTAGCCCGCCGGGAGCACCTGTGCGGCGACTTCGGCCAGCGCGGCGTTCGCCTGCGACGAGCTGTAACCCGGCGCGGCGTCGCCCGTGATGGCCGCGGTGCGGAACTGGTTGTAGCGCTGGAGCACCGCCGGCGAGCTCGTGGAGACCGCCTTGACCAGCGTCGACAGCGGCACCATGTCGCCCCGGGCGCTGCGCACGTAGAAGAGCTTGATGTCTTCGACGTTGTTGCGGAACGGGGCGTCGGCCTGCAGCGTGACCTTGTAGCTGCGGCCGAAGCGGTTGAAGTCGTTGACCTGGAGGCTGCCGAGATAGGTCTGAAGCGTTGCGAACACGTCGGTCAGCGGCACGCCGAGCTTCTTCGCTTTCTCGCGGTCGACCTGCAGGTCGTAGGCGGGCGTGCGCGGGTCCAGCGCCGAGCGGACGCTGCCGACCTCCGGACGCTTCGATGCCGCCGCGATGAACTGGTCCGCCACCGCGACGAGGTCGAAAGGCGAGCGACCCTGGCGGTCCTGCAGCATCAGGCTGAAGCCGCCGAAAGCCCCGAGGCCGGGCAGGGCCGGCGGGTTGAGCGGCACGACCGTCGCCTGCGGGATCGCCGCGCTGCGGGCGAAGATCCGGCCGATGATGCCGTCGACGCTCTTCTCTGGCGTCGCGCGCTGGTCCCAGGGCTCCAGCGCCGTCACGAACAGCGCGCCGTTCGGCTGCTGCGAGGACGCGAGGATGTTGAAGCCGTTGACGATCAACCGGTCCTGGACGCCCGGGACTTTCGCGAGCAGCGCGTCGAGCCGCGCGGTGGCCTCCATCGTGCGGTTGAGCGACGAGGCTTCGGGCAGGACTGCGGCGCCGATGACGAACCCCTGGTCCTCCGGCGGCACGAAAGCGGCCGGGACCTTACCGAACAGCACGACCGTCCCGAGCGCGAACGCGGCGAGCAGCGCGAGCGTGAGCGCCATGCGCCGGATCGACACGGCGACCAGCCGTCCGTAACGGTCGGTCACGCGCTCGAAGCCGCGGTTGAAAGCGCCGAAGAAGCGCGCGCCCAAGCCGCGCTTCCCGCCTTCGCTGCGCGGTTTCAGCAGCAGCGCGCTCAGCGCGGGCGTGAGCGACAGCGCGACGAACGCCGAGATCAGCGTCGAGACCGCGACGGTGAGCGCGAACTGGCGGTAGAGCGCGCCGGCGATCCCGCCCATGAACGAGACCGGGACGAACACCGCCGCGAGCACGAGCGCGATCGCGATCACCGGCCCCGACACCTCGTCCATCGCCCTGGTCGTCGCATCGCGCGGGCTCATGCCTTGCGCGATGTGATGCTCGACCGCCTCGACGACGACGATGGCGTCGTCGACCACGATGCCGATCGCGAGCACCATGCCGAACAGCGTGAGCGTGTTGAGCGAGAACCCCAGCGTGATGAACACCGCGAGCGTGCCGATCAGCGATACCGGTATGGCGAGAAGCGGGATCAGCGTCGCGCGCCAGGTCTGCAGGAAGAGGAACACCACCGCCATCACCAGCAGCATCGCCTCGACGAGCGTCTTCAGCACTTCCTCGAGCGAAGCCTTGACGAACACCGTGCTGTCGACCACCACGCTGTAGGTGAGGTCCGGCGGAAACGTGCGCTCGAGCTCCTTCAGCCGCGCACGCACCGCTGCCGCGACGTCCACCGCGCTCGCTTCGGGCGTCAGGTTGACGCCGAAGGCCGCGGAAGGGCGGTCGTTGTAGCGCGCCTGCACCGAGTAGTTCTGGGCGCCGAGCTCGACGCGCGCGATGTCGCGAACGCGGACGAAGGACCCGTCCGGCTGCGCCTTCACGACGATGTTTCCGAACTCCTGCTCGGTGACGAGCCTTCCGCGTACCTCGATCGAATACTGGTACGCCTGGTCCGGCGGCGACGGGTATTGGCCGACCTGACCCGCGGGCGCCTGCACGTTCTGCTCGCGCACGGCGTTGGCGACGTCCGCCGCGGTGATCCCCAGCTGCGACATGCGGTCGGGCTTGAGCCAGATGCGCATGCCGAACTCGGCCCCGAACACCTGCACGTCGCCGACGCCCTTGACGCGCCGGATGGCGTCCACGATGTTGATGCTGAGGTAGTTGGCGAGGAAGACCGAGTCGTAGGTGCCTTTCGGCGAGAACAGCGTGACGAACATGAGCGTGTCGGGAGTGCTCTTGCGCGTCGTGACGCCGCCGGCGATGACTTCGGACGGAAGCAGCGAGTTCGCCTGCGCGACGCGGTTCTGCACCTGCACCGACGCGATGTCGGCGTTGGTGCCCAGCCCGAAGGTCACGCGCAGCGAGTAGGTTCCCGCGCCGGTGGAAGTCGACTGCATGTAGAGCATGCCTTCGACGCCGTTCACCTGCTGCTCGATCGGCTGCGCGACCGACTGCTCGACCGTCTGCGCGCTCGCGCCCGGATACGCCGCGGCGACGACGACCGTCGGCAGCGTGATCTGCGGGTACTGGGCGATCGGCAACTGGAATCCCGCGATCGCGCCGACGAGCACGATGAACAGCGCGGCGACGATCGCGAATACCGGACGCGCGATGAAGAAGTGAGCCATGCCGCGCCTATTTCGCGCCGGCCTTGGCGGCGACCGACGCCGGCGGCGTGCCCGGCGGCGCGATCGACGGCGGCGGGGTGTCGCGCAGCTGCGCTTCGGTGATGAGCGTCGGCGCGACGGTCGCGCCGTCGGGCGCCTTCTGGAAACCGTCGACGATGATGCGCTCGTTCGGTTTCAGCCCGGACGTGACGATCCACAGCTCGCCGACCCGGTCGCCGACGGTGACCGGCCGCTGGTGCGCGACGTTCCTGTCGTCCAGCACGGAGACGAACTGCTTGCCCAGGAGCTCGCTGACCGCGCGCTGGGGGACCAGTAACGCGTTCGGGACCTCCTCGTACACGAGCTGGAGCCGGACGCTCATGCCGGGACGCAGCAGATTCTCGGGGTTGGGAAACCTCGCCCGCAGCGCCAGCGTTCCGGTGATCGGGCTCACCGCGCGGTCGGCGAAGTCGAAGGTTCCGCTGTACGCGTACGGCTTGCCGTCGGGCAGGATCATCGAGATCGGATTGGAGCGCACCTCATGCGCGATGGCCCGCCCTTTGCGGCCGCGCACGAACCGCACGTGGTCGACCTCCGGAATACTGAAGTGCACGTAAACCGGATCGAGCGTCGACACGGTCGCGAGCACCGTCTGGCCTGCGCTGGCGAGGGCGCCGACCTCGACCTGCTGGATCCCGATCTGTCCGCTCACCGGCGAGCGCACGCTCGTATGGCTCAGCTCCAGCCGTGCACGCTCCGCGGCGGCGCGACGCTGCTTCACCAGCGCCTGCGTCGATCTCAGCGTCGCGACCGCGGCGTCGTAGGTCGCTCGGCGGAATGGCGTTGTGGGGAAGCAGCGGCTCGTAACGCGCGACGTCCTGGCGCGCACGCGCGAGAGAAGCTTCGGCGTCCGCAACCGCGCCGAGCGCTTCGGCGACCGCGGCCTCGTACTGCCGCGGGTCGATGACGAACAGAGGCTGGTTCAGCGCGACCCGCTGTCCCGGCTCGAACAGGATGCGCTGCACCGTTCCGGTCACTTCGGGCCGCAGGTCGACCTCGCGAAACGCGCGCACCTCGCCGATCAGCTCGCCGATGACGTTGGTATCGCGCTGGATCACGGTCATCGCGATGACCTGAGGCGGCGGCGCCGCCGGCGCGCTTTTCTCTTGCGAGCAGGCGGCGAGGGCAAGCACGAGGCAGCAGCTTCCGACGGAGCGCAGGCACGGCATGGTCGCAACGTAGCCGCGGCCTCGCGAAGCCGCGTTGCCGTGATTGCCGAAAGCGCACCGGTCTTGCGCAAAATCGGACGCGACACGCGGGCCTCAATGTTGCTGCAGGGCCTCGCCGGATACCCCCAGACCAAGCCGCGCGCGGACCTGCCTGCTTACCGCCGGCCGCCGTAAGAACGCGTCGAAGGGTCGGTCGTCGGCAGGTAGTTCTTACAAGACAGCGGCGCGTGTGGGTAGCCTGGGAGCCGAACATGTACGCGAATGACGCGTTGGATCTGCCCACGTACGCGGACGCCTATGCTGCGAGCTGCGGCGACACCGTCATCTCGCGCGAGCGCGTGGGCACGGCGGGAGCGTCCGTCATCAGCTTCAAGCGTCCCCCCGGCAGCTATCCCGGCACGGCGACGTCCGATTTCGCGCTGATGATGGTCCACAACGGCGTCTGCGGGGCGGAGTTCGATCTCGGGATGGGCCGGTTCGCGCTGAGGGTGGCGCCGGGCCAGCTCTTTCTCGCGCCGCCTTTCACCCCGACCGAGAATTCGGTGCACGGCATCGTGACCGGCGTGGTCCTGGCATTGGGACATGCGAAGGTAGCCGAGCTCCTGCACGATCTGTCGGCCGATCCGCACACGTTGTTCCGCAACTTGTACAGCCGCCCCGTCTGCGACGATTTCATCAGGGTCGCCATCAATCAGCTCCTGGTGCTGGCGCGAGCGCGCATGATCGAGAGCACCCTGATCGCCGACGGCGCGATCCTGGCGATATTCGCGGCGCTCGCAGGGCACGGCACGAGGCGTTCGGGCAAGGCCAAGCGAGGGCTCGCCGATTGGCAGCTTCGCCGGGTGGTGGAAAAGCTCGAGTCGCTGCGGGACGTCTCTGTCGCCGAGCTTGCGGCGAGCGCTAATCTGTCCCCGTTCTACTTCTCGCGCGCATTCAAGCAGACGACGGGCGTCGCGCCTCATCACTTCCAGCAGCGGGTGAGAATAGAGCGGGCAAAAGAGCTGCTGGCAGGCACTGCTCTGTCCATCACCGAGATCGCATTGAGCGTCGGCTACGAATCGAGCCAGACGCTCGCGCGCGTTTTTCGCAAGAACGTAGGGACGACACCCGCCGCGTACCGCCGCTGTATAGCGAGCTGATACTCCGTAACGCGCGGGTCCTCGGTGTGCGTGATTGCCCGATATAGCGCAAGAGTGGTGCCTCCGAGGCAAGGCGGGCAACGCAGTCTTCGCGGCAGCGGGATATCGTTCGCGGTGCCTGCGCGATATCCTGCCCGGAAAATGTGCGACTGCGCTCTGCAACAGCCTGGTGCTTTTGCTGCACCGGCCGAGCGGCCTTAGCGATGCCGCCGGCTCCGCGCGCGGCGCAAAACCCGACGGCCGCCCGACTGAAGCAGTTGTTCGCCACCCATCCGTTCGACGAGGCGGCGTGGGGAACTGCCGCCGCTGCGGATCTCCACGTTCGCATCGGCAATGCCGCGCCGGTCGTCGGCAGAGATCCCGCGCTCGGCGAGCTCAGGCGATTCTTCGCACGCGTCGATTCGATCGGAAGCGGTTTCTGCGAGATGTGTCGCGTGAGAGAAACGATCTTCGCGGAAATGGAAGTCGATTTCACGGACGAGGCGGGCGGCGGGCGACGCATACCCTGCACGGTGGTGGCGCGGGTGGCCGGCGGCCGCGTGCTCGATATTCGCCTGCATCTCGATCCGTCGCCGATCCCTTGATCGGGCGCCACGCCGTGCCGTGCGCCGATTGCGCAGTGGTCGACGACCGATCTTGCCCGCAGCTCGATCGAAGGGCGGTTCGCCGGCGGAACCATCACCGTTACCGCAAGCGCGATGGCAATGTCACCCGCAAGCATGCGCACACCGGGGAGCAGGCATCAGAGGTAAAATACGCGAGAACGACTGACGCAGCCCCCGTGGCGGTGACAACGCGGTCCGCATCGACGACAGCGGTCTTCCGACATGGATAACGACGAACGTTATTCGCCGCGATCGGCGGCATGGCGCTATGCGGCACGTCCGCGGTTACCGCGTCACAAGGCTCGTCGCGGTTCGTGCGAGCGCCGAGAATGATCTCCTCTCATTCGTCTCGATTTCTGCGAGGCCGCGCCTATACCTCGCAAAGTCCGCCTGTTCCGCCGGCGTGGTGTGAACCGGGTGCGTTGGCTCAGCGTGGGCCGGGCCGGCGACGCACAGGACACGAGAGATCGACGAGTATGCGCGACGCTCCCGGGGCAAGGTCGCCCGCGTCGATGCCACCGCGCTCATAACGTCTTGCCGGATGACTGAGCTCAAGCGCCACGTAGCGTCATGAGACGCCATGACTCGCTCTGCGAGGCTTCAGCGACCAAGTCCAGTTAACATCGCGCCGCTCCCCGACACAGGGGCAGGTCCGCAATAAAACGAATCGGAAGGAGCGGCATCATAACCACCGCTGTCGAGCTGACATGAATCGGAACGTTCTGAAGTCCTGGAAGGAAATTGCCAGCTACCTGAGTGTCAGCGTCCGCACTGCGCAACGGTGGAAACAGGAACGAGGGCTGCCGGTGAGGCAGCCGGGCACGCAACGGAGGAGCGCGGTACTGGCGATCACCGCTGAGCTCGATCGCTGGCTGCTGCAGTCGTCCGCGGAGAATCCGAAGACCCCGTTGGAAGAAGTCGAGCTGTCCGATGTCAATGCGACGAACATGCTCTGGAGCCGCCATTCGCGCCCACCGCGTTACCCGGCCGAGATCAGGCTGCTGCTCGCGATGTACCGTAAATGGGCACAGGCGGATAGCCTGTCCCTGCTCGAGGAGCTGTCCAGCTTTGCCATGCAACAATGCAAGGCGGAGTCCGCCGGTTTCAGTATCCGGGGGACCGATGAGCGGGGAGCGCAGATCTTCCGTTGGACGGCGACGCGAGGCCGGATGGAAGAATTCGTCGGGGGCACCACGCCCGCCAATTTCAGCCCGTGCGCGGTGTGCCTGGCGCGCGATTCTCCTCAGCTGTTCGTCTATCCTGAAAAGCTCTACACCTACCTGGACACCGTCTCGCCGATCGGGGAGCTGTTGCTCGTCCCGATGCATGAGATCCACTCGCCCATCGGGACGATCTGGATAATCTCCCACGAGAATTTCCGGCGTTTCGATCTCGAAGACGTGCGGGTCTTGACGGACCTGGCCAGCATTGCGGCCGCTGCACTGGCTACGCCAGTCGGTTCTCGATCGAGCTGATCGACACGACCGTCCCGGCCGCGAACGATTCGCCGCGCGTAACGGCCTGCGGGAGCCGTAACGCTATGGGATGACGCGTGTTGGCGCTCCACGACGTTCGTTGGCGTTTCACTCGAGCGGGCGCGCACGATACAGTCCGCGCCAGGGTTATTCCGTGTGTGTTCTCCGCATGTGGCGTGTGGGAAAGCTTGCATCAGAGATAACGCCAGAACCGGCGGAGCTGACGCCTGACGGCGTGGAGTACGGACCCGAGTCCGAGTGCAAGGCGGCCAAGCGCCCCCGTTCACGTACGGGAGCTCACGTAACTTGGCGTCGAAGATCACCGCTTCCAGCGGCAGAATGCCGGGCGCACCTCATCGGGTACGTCTTGGACGACTTGTCCGTCATCGCTCAAATCAAGACGTACGCTCCGCGCTCGAAGATCGTTGCGCTGTCGATGTGCACCGAGGACGCCTACGTCTCGCAGGCGCTCCGAAACGGTGCATCGGCGTTCGTATTGAAATCGCGAGGCTTCGTCGACCTCCTGCACGCCGTGTACGAAGTGGTGGCGGGGCGGAAGCACTTGAGCCCGGAGCTCGATGCCGACGCGATCCGCCAGCTCGTGGCGCGCCTCAGTATCAGCCAGCGTACCGCTGAAACCCACCGCGCCAATATCCGGAAGAAGTTCGAGTTCGCGAGGCACGCGGACCTCGTGTCATTCGCGCTGCGCAGAGGACTTCTCACGCGTGACCTCTGACGAAGCCTGCCGGGCCAATTCAAACACGAACGCCAATCCAGGGCGCGGACCCTGGAATCATCGAGAAAGAAGGCGCGCTTGACGCGGTACTACTTGTGAGGAGCGCACGCGCGCGCGATGCCATGAACTGCTCGACACAGCGCAAGAGCGCGACGGTATTCACGCGGCATTCGCATAACAACTGAGAACACACCGGGGGGGAATACGCCACGTGCGCTTGCAAGTATCCAATAGTACGTTCGCATTGGACGTCCTGCTCATCGAGGACCAGCCGCTCGACGCCGAGCTGTGCGAGCGCGAGCTGAAGAACGCCGGGCTCGACTTCAGGTCGCGGCGGGTCTGCAGGAAGGCGTCGCTCATAGCCGCGCTCACCGAGCTCGTGCCGGACGTCATCCTGTCGGACTTCAGCATGCCCTCCGAGCTGGACGGCTTCAGCGCGCTCGAGATTGCACGGGAGCACGCGCCCGGAGTGCCTTTCATCTTCGTGTCCGGGACGATCGGCGAGGAGCGCGCGGTCGAAGCGCTCAAGGCGGGTGCGACCGATTATGTGCTCAAGGACAAGCTGTGGCGCCTGGGCGCCGTAGTGAAGCGGGCGCTGCAGGAGGCCCGCCATCGCCGTGCGATCGTCCGGGCGCAGGAGGCCCTGCGCCTGAGCGAGGCGCGCTTCCGCTCGTTCATGGGGCATCTGCCCGGCAACGCCTCGATCTGCGACGCGGACGGCCGCTATGCGTACGTGAACGAGGTCTGGGAGAAAACATTCGGGCTCTCCGCCGATGAGGTCATCGGCAGACGCTACGACGAGCTGCCCGCGCAGTTCACGGCGGAGCTCCTGAGCGGCCACGCAACGGTCCTGCGCACCAACGCCGCGGCCGCCGGTATTACGAAAACCGGCAGCAACGGTAATTCGAGATGGTGGCTCTCGCATCACTTCCCGATTCCGGCGCTCGAGGACGGCCGCGGCATGGTCGGCACGATCGCGATCGACGTCACCGAGCGCACACTTCAGGAGGAGCGGATCGCGCGCCTCTCCCGGATACATGCGGTGCTGAGCGGCCTCAACTCGGCGATCGTCAGACTCCGCGACAGCCGTCAGCTTCTGGCGGAAGCGTGCTGCATCGCGAACGAGCACGGCGGCTTCGGCGTCGCGTGGATCGGCATGATCGACCCCGCCAGCGGGCACATCACTGCCGTGGCGAGCGCAGGGCTCGGTCCGGAAGAGGATGTCGCCACGAGCGCGCTGGTCATCAACGGCGCGCCGCGCTCGCGCGGCATCGTCGCCGAGATGCTCGGCAGCGGCAGGCCCGCGGTCTGTAACGACATCACAGTCGCCCTGGAAATGCCAAGCGCGCGCCGCCAGGAAGCAGTCAGGCGCGGCTACCGGTCGATGCTGGTGCTCCCGCTCACTGTCAGCGGGCGCATCGCCGCCGCGTTCTGTCTTTACTCGAAGGAGCGGAACGCGTTCAGCGCCGAAGAGGTGAAGCTCCTGATCCAGCTCGCGAGCGACGTCTCTTTCGGCCTCGAGTTGAACGACAAGGAAGAGAAGCTGTACTACCTCGCGTGGCACGACCCGGTGACCGGGCTCGCCAACCGGGCGCGGCTGCACGACAGGCTCCAGGATGCGCTCGCGACCGCCGCGCCCGGCCGATCGCATATCGCCGTAGTGGTGTGGGACATCAAGCGCTTTCGTACGATCAACGACACCTTCGGCCGCAGCGCGGGCGACGAGCTGCTGCGCATCGTGGCGGCGAAGATCGCGAACGCGTGGCCGCGCGTCGAGCACATGGCGCGGCTGTCGGCGGACTGCTTCGGCGGCCTCGTCAGTGACGTCACGCGCGCGACCGACATCGCGCAGTGGATGGAGCAGTCGGCAGCGGCGCTGGCGGAGCCCGTCCTCCTCAACGGCACCGAGCTTCTGATCGGCGTCACCGCCGGCATCGCAATGTATCCGACCGACGGCCGCGATCCGGACACGCTGCTCGCGAACGCCGAAGCGGCGCTCAAGCAGGCAAAGCTCCGCGCCGAGCGCTACGTGTTCTACGAAGCGGCCATGAACGCGCGTGTCGCGGAAAAGCTCACCCTCGAGAGCCGGCTGCGCCGTGCACTCGACAAGGACCAGTTCGTCCTGCATTACCAGAAGAAGATCGACGTCGCGACGGGGGCGGCCAAGGGGCTCGAGGCGCTCATTCGCTGGGACGATCCGGAGGCGGGACTGGTCCCGCCGGCGAAGTTCATCCCGCTGCTCGAGGAGACCGGGCTCATCCTCGACGTCGGCCGGTGGGCGATCGGCAAGGCGCTCGCGGACCGGCGGGCGCGCGCGTCCCAGGGCCTGCCGACGCCGCGCGTGGCGGTGAACGTGTCGGCGATCCAGTTGCGCCGGCCGGAGTTCGTCGCAGGCGTCCTGAAAAGCCTCGGCACGGGCGATCACGGGCTCGACCTGGAGATCACCGAAAGCCTCCTCATGGAAGACATCGAGGCCAACATCGCCAAGCTGCGCGCGCTCAAGGACGAAGGGATCAACATATCGATCGACGATTTCGGCACCGGCTATTCGTCGCTCAGCTATCTTGCCCAGCTTCCAGTCGACGCGCTGAAGATCGACCGGTCGTTCGTCATGTCGATGATGGACAAGTCCGAGAGCACGATGATCATCTCCACGATCATCTCGCTCGCCCACGCGCTGCGCATGCGCGTTATCGCCGAAGGCGTGGAAACGGCCGAGCAGGCGAAGCTCTTGCGGCTGCTCCAATGCGATGAAGCACAGGGCTATCTGTTCGCGCGGCCGATGCCGTGGGATCTATGCTTCGATCCGCCGCAGTAGCGCAGCGAGGCACCTGGCGGTCGTGCAACGCATCATCACGCCGAGCGGCCCGACGTTGCGCCGCGCCTCGTGCTCCTCGACCCGAAATTGCCGAAGGTCGCGTCGTGGAAGTGCTGAGGGCGATCAGGCGGACCAGCGGCTCGGGCGCATCCCCGTTGTCGCCATGACTTCGTCGCGGGAAGAGCGCGATCTCGCGATGACCTGCGAGCTCGGTGTCAATGGCGACGTCGTCAAGCCGCTCGACTTCAACACATTCGCCGAAATCACGCGCCACGGGTGTCACTGCCGGCTCGCGATCGACCGCAGCTGTCGCGCCGGCGGTTGATCCATGTCAACCCGGACGACCGGCGCTCGCGACAAAGTCCATGGCATTGACGCGATCGAGGTCGCCGACCGAGACGCGCCTCGACCCCGATCCGCGCGAACGATGCCCGGGATCGGCGCCGACTGAACAGGCTCGGTCACTTTCCGAATGATCGTTGATCTGCATCAAGATCGCGCACGTCGCGCCGACTAAAGTGGGCTGCGACGATGCACACCAGGGCCAGACAGGGAAAAACCCATGACGTCCTACGGCAGCAGGCAGTGGTCGGTCCTGAGCGCTAGCACCCTCGCATTCACCATCTGCTTCGCGGTGTGGATGATGTTCGCGGTGATCGGAATTCCCATCAAGAAAGCGCTCGACCTCAGCGAGACGCGATTCGGCTTGCTGGTGGCGATGCCCGTGCTCACCGGCTCGCTGATCCGCCTGCCGCTCGGCATGTGGACCGACCGTTTCGGGGGGCGCGTCGTGTTCTTCATTCTGATGCTGTGCACCGTGGTCCCGATATGGCTCATCGCCGAGGCGACCGAATACTGGCAATTCCTGACGCTGGGCCTTTTCGTCGGCCTTGCCGGCGGCTCGTTCTCGGTCGGCATCGCCTACGTCGCGCGCTGGTTCGACCGACGCCGGCAGGGCATGGCGATGGGCATCTTCGGCGCGGGCAACTCGGGTGCCGCGGTGACCAAGTTCGTCGCGCCGGCGATCGTCGTGGCGTACGGCTGGACGATGGTGCCCAAGGTCTATGCGGCGGCGATGCTCGTCACGGCCCTGGTGTTCTGGGCGCTCTCCCATCATGACGAGCAGCACGTGGTGCCGTCGACGGTCGGAATCCGCGAGCAGCTGCGGGCGCTCAAGGACCCGCATGTGTGGCGCTACTGCCAGTACTACTCGATCGTATTCGGCGGCTACGTCGGCCTCTCGCTGTGGATGACCAAGTATTACATCAGCGAATACGGCTTCAGCCTGCAATCCGCGGCGCTGCTCGCGGCATGTTTCTCCCTGCCGGGCGGCGTGCTGCGTGCAATCGGGGGTTTTCTGTCGGACCGGCACGGCGCGCATCCCGTGACGTGGTGGGTGCTTCTCGTTTCGTGGGCGTGCCTCTTCTTCCTGTCGTATCCGCAGACCGAGTTCGTCGTGAAGACCCTGCGCGGCGATGTGACGATGCACGTGGGGCTGAACGTGTGGGCGTTCACCGCGCTGATGTTCACGATGGGCGTCGCATGGGCGGTCGGGAAAGCGTCCGTCTTCAAGTACATCTCCGACGAATACACCGCCAGCATCGGCGTGATCTCCGGCATCGTCGGCCTTGCCGGCGGGCTCGGCGGCTTCCTGTTGCCGATCCTGTTCGGAATGCTCGTCGACGCGACCGGAATCAATTCGTCGGTCTTCATGCTCTTGTGGGGCATCACCGGCGTGTCGCTCGTCTGGATGTACTGGACCGAGATCGTCCCGCGGCGCGCGGCCCTGCGCCTCGCGTCCGGCCGTGTCGCACAGGCTGCCTGACAACCAGGGGAGAACATCATGACCACGCATCCACCGCCCGTCCTCGTCGGCGGGCCGCGTCGGGGCCGCGTCCTCCAGATCTGGACGCCCGAGGACAAGGCATTCTGGGAAAGCCAGGGCAGGGCGATCGCGAATCTGAACCTGTGGATATCCATCCCGGCGCTCTTTCTCGCCTTTGCGGTGTGGATGGTCTGGAGCGCGGTCGTGGTTCAGCTCCCCGCGATCGGGTTCAGGCTCGGCACCGATGAGCTGTTCTGGCTCGCCGCGATGCCCGCGCTCTCCGGGGCGACGCTGCGCATCTTCTATTCGTTCATGGTGCCGATCGTCGGCGGGCGCCGCTGGACGGTGCTGTCGACCCTGTCACTGCTCATTCCTGCGATCGGTATCGGCCTGGCGGTGCAGGATCCCGCCACGCCGTACTGGGTGCTGCTGCTGCTCGCGGCCTTCTGCGGTCTGGGCGGCGGCAACTTCAGCTCGAGCATGGCGAATATCAGCTTCTTTTTTCCCAGGGAGCGCAAAGGCTCCGCCCTCGGCCTGAACGCGGGCTTGGGCAACCTCGGCGTTTCGGCGGTGCAGTTCATGGTGCCGCTCGTGATCTCGGTCGGCGTCTTCGGCTGGCTCGGCGGCGAGCCGACGATGGTGACGATGCCCAACGGCGTCGCCAAGCAGATCTGGCTGCAGAACGCCGGTTTCGTATGGGTGATTCCGATCGTGGTCTCGTCGCTCCTCGCGTTCCTGATGATGAACGACATCGCCGACGCCAAGGCATCGTTCTCCGAGCAGGCGGTGATCTTCGGTTCGAAGCACAACTGGATCATGTCGTGGCTGTATCTCGGGACATTCGGGTCGTTCATCGGTTTTTCGGCCGGTTTCCCGCTGCTCATCAAGAGCCAGTTCGCGGGCGTGAATCCGCTCGAGTTCGCGTGGATGGGACCCTTTCTCGGTGCGCTGATCAGGCCCGTCGGCGGCTGGCTCGCGGACCGCGTCGGCGGAGCGCGGGTCACGTTCTGGAATTTCGTAGCGATGGTGATCGGCGTCCTCGGCGTGTTGCAGTTTCTGCCGCATGAGGGCGACGCGGGCAGCCTCACGGGCTTCTTCATCTCTTTCATGGTGCTTTTCGTCACCGCCGGAATCGGCAACGGCTCCACCTTCCGCATGATTCCGGTGATCTTCACCGACGAATGCGTCGAAGCCGCGCGCACCCGCGACGCCGATGCGATGGCCGCGGCCGCGAAGGAGGGCAACAGGCAGGCAGCCGCGGTGCTGGGCTTCACCGCAGCGCTCGGCGCTTACGGCGGTTTCTTCATTCCCAAGAGCTACGGCACGTCGATCGCGCTGAGCGGCAGCCCGCACGCCGCGCTCTGGGCATTCATCGCGTTCTACGTGACCTGCATCGCGATCACGTGGTGGTTTTACGCACGGCGCGGCGCGTCGCGGCCGTGCTGAAGAGGAGCATCAAGTGAGTCATTTTCTGGACCGTCTGAACTATTTCGCCACTCCCAGGGAAACCTTCTCGGGCCGGCACGGCGTCGTCACGGGTGAAGACCGCACCTGGGAAGACGCCTATCGCAATCGCTGGGCGCACGACAGGATCGTGCGCTCGACGCACGGCGTGAACTGCACCGGCTCCTGCTCGTGGAAGATCTACGTGAAAGGCGGCATCGTCACGTGGGAGACCCAGCAGACCGATTACCCCCGCACGCGCTGGGACATGCCGAACCACGAGCCGCGCGGCTGCGGCCGCGGGGCGAGCTACAGCTGGTACCTCTACAGCGCGAACCGCGTGAAGTATCCGATGGTCCGCGGGCGGCTGCTCAGGAGCTGGCGCGAAGCGCGGGCGACGCTCGAGCCGGTGGAAGCGTGGGCTTCGATCGTCGAGTGTGACGCGAAACGCCGCGACTACCAGAGCAAGCGCGGGCTGGGCGGCTTCGTGCGCTCGAGCTGGGACGAAGTGAACGAGATCGTCGCGGCCGCCAATGTCTACACGATCGCCAAGCACGGGCCCGACCGCGTGATCGGCTTCTCGCCGATTCCGGCGATGTCGATGGTGAGCTACGCCGCGGGCAGCCGCTACTTAAGCCTGATCGGCGGCGTGTGCATGAGCTTCTACGACTGGTATTGCGATCTGCCGCCGTCGAGCCCGCAGGTATGGGGCGAGCAGACCGACGTGCCCGAGTCGGCCGACTGGTACAACTCGTCCTACATCATCGCGTGGGGGTCGAACGTTCCGCAGACGCGCACGCCCGACGCGCACTTCTTCACCGAGGTCCGCTACAAGGGCGCGAAGACCGTCGCGGTGACTCCGGACTATTCCGAAGTCGCCAAGCTCGCCGACATCTGGATGCACCCGAAGCAGGGCACCGACGCGGCCGTGGCGATGGCGATGGGCCACGTGATCATGAAGGAGTTCTACTTCGAGCGGCGCAGCGCGTACTTCGACGACTACGTTCGCCGCTACACCGACATGCCGATGCTCGTCCTGCTGAAGGAGCACGTCACGGCGGACGGCGAGAAGATCATGGTTCCGGACCGCTACCTGCGCGCCTCGGACTTCGAAGGCGCGCTCGGCCAGTCCAACAACGCCGAGTGGAAGACGGTCGCCTGCGACGAATCCGGCGAGGTCGTGCTCCCCCACGGCGCAGTCGGCTTCCGCTGGGGCCCCGACGGGCGGGCGGATGCGGGGCAGTGGAACCTGGAAGCGAAAGACGCGCGCCGCGGCGCCGACGTCAGGCTCAGGCTGTCGGCCCTCGAAGGCGACGAGCCGAGCGCGGAAAGCGCGAAGGTGGGTTTCCCGTACTTCGGCGGCATCCCGACCGCTCATTTCACGCACAGTCCCGGCAAGGACGTGCTGGTGCGCAGCGTCCCGGTACAGCGCGTCGCGCTCGGCCACTCGGCCGAGGCGCTCGTTGCTACGGTGTTCGACCTCCAGGCGGCGAATTACGGCATCGCCCGCGGCATTCCCGGCGAGCTCGCCGCAGCGGGCTACGACGACGACACGCCGTATACGCCGGCGTGGCAGGAGCGCATCACCGGCGCGCCGCGCGAACAGGTCATCGCGGTGGCCCGCCAGTTCGCGGAGAACGCCGAGAAGACCGAAGGCCGCTCGATGGTGATCATCGGCGCGGCCATGAACCACTGGTATCACAGCGACATGAATTATCGCGGCATCATCAACATGCTGATGATGTGCGGCTGCATCGGCAAGAGCGGCGGCGGCTGGGCGCACTACGTAGGACAGGAGAAGCTGCGGCCGCAAACCGGGTGGACCGCGCTCGCTTTCGCGCTCGACTGGATACGCCCGCCGCGCCAGATGAACTCGACCAGCTTCTTCTACGCCCACACCGACCAGTGGCGTTACGAGAAGCTCGGGGTCGAGGAAGTGCTCTCGCCGCTCGCCGACGTCAAACGTTACGGCGGCAGCCTCATCGATTACAACGCGCGCGCCGAGCGCATGGGCTGGCTGCCTTCCGCGCCGCAGTTGCAGGCCAATCCGTTCGAAGTGGTGCGTGCAGCGGCCGCCGCAGGCGTCGATCCGAAAGAGTACGCAGTGAAGGCCCTGAAGGACGGCTCGCTCCGGATGAGCTGCGAAGACCCGGACCATCCGGACAACTGGCCCCGCAACATGTTCGTGTGGCGCTCGAACATCCTGGGCTCGAGCGGCAAGGGCCACGAGTACTTCCTCAAGCACCTGCTCGGCACCGCCCACGGCGTGCAGGGCAAGGACCTCGGCGCGGACGACGCCAGACCGGAGGAGGTGGTGTGGCGCGAGGACGCGCCCGAAGGCAAGCTCGATCTGCTCGTCACGCTCGACTTTCGCATGAGCACCACGTGCCTTTATTCCGACATCGTGCTGCCCACCGCGACGTGGTACGAAAAGAACGACCTCAACACGAGCGACATGCACCCGTTCATCCACCCGCTGTCGACCGCCGTCGACCCGGCGTGGCAGTCGCGCAGCGACTGGGACATCTACAAGGGATTCGCGAAGAAATTCAGCGAAGTGTGCCCCGGCCACCTCGGTGTGGAGCGCGAGCTCGTGCTGACGCCGATCATGCACGACACGCCCGCGGAGCTCGCGCAGGCCCTGGACGTGAAAGACTGGAAGCGCGGAGAAACCGACCTCATCCCGGGCAAGACCGCGCCGCAGATGACCGTCGTCGAGCGCGATTACCCCAACGTCTACAAGCGCTTCACCGCGCTCGGCCCGCTGATGGACAAGGCCGGCAACGGCGGCAAGGGCATCGGCTGGAACACCGAGACCGAGGTGAAACAGCTCGGGCAGTTGAACGGGTTGGTCACGGACGCGGGCGCGACGCTCGGCATGCCGAAGATCGAGACCGACATCGATGCGTGCGAGGTGGTGATGATGCTCGCGCCCGAGACCAACGGTCACGTCGCGGTCAAGGCATGGACAGCGCTGGGCAAGCAGACCGGGCGCGACCACGTCCATCTAGCGCTCCACCGCGAGGACGAGAAGATCCGCTTCCGCGACATCCAGGCGCAGCCGCGCAAGATCATCAGCTCCCCGACGTGGAGCGGGATCGAATCGGAGACGGTCTCGTACAACGCGGGCTACACCAACGTGCACGAGCTGATTCCGTGGCGCACGCTGACCGGACGCCAGCAGTTCTACGTCGACCACCCCTGGATGCGGGCGTTCGGCGAAGGCCTGTCGACCTACCGCCCGCCCGTCGACCTGAAGACGACGAGCGGCATGCACGGCATACGCCCGAACGGCAACCCCGAGATCCTGCTCAACTTCATCACGCCGCACCAGAAGTGGGGCATCCACTCGAC
This sequence comes from Burkholderiales bacterium, assembly GCA_036262035.1. Taxonomy (NCBI): domain Bacteria; kingdom Pseudomonadati; phylum Pseudomonadota; class Betaproteobacteria; order Burkholderiales; species Burkholderiales bacterium. The sequence goes on from DATAJS010000019.1 coordinate 93,330, forward strand.
CTATACCGACAACCTGCTGATGCTCACCCTCTCGCGCGGCGGCCCGATCATCTGGCTCTCCGAGCACGACGCGAAGTCGGCGGGCATCGTCGACAACGACTGGGTGGAGCTGTTCAACGTCAACGGCGCGCTGACCGCGCGCGCGGTGGTGAGCCAGCGCGTCAATCCGGGGATGGTGCTGATGTATCACGCGCAGGAAAAGATAGTGAATACCCCGGGCTCGGAGATCACCGGCGCGCGGGGCGGTATACACAACTCGGTCACGCGGATCGTGCTGAAGCCCACCCACATGATCGGCGGGTACGCGCAGCTCTCCTACGGCTTCAACTACTACGGCACGATCGGCACCAACCGCGACGAATTCGTGGTCGTTCGCAAGATGGCCAGGGTCGACTGGCTGGACACGCCCGCCACGGCGGAGCCGGTCCTCGACGCGCAACAGATCTAGGGAAAACACATGAAGATTCGCGCTCAAATCGGCATGGTGCTCAATCTGGACAAGTGCATCGGCTGCCACACCTGCTCGGTCACCTGCAAGAACGTGTGGACCAGCCGGCCGGGAATGGAATACGCCTGGTTCAACAACGTCGAGACCAAGCCGGGAATCGGTTATCCCCGGGAATGGGAGAACCAGGACAAGTGGAACGGCGGCTGGGTACGCAGGGCCGACGGCAGCATCGAGCCCCGGCAGGGCGGCAAGTGGCAGCTCCTCATGCGCATCTTCGCCAATCCCAACCTGCCCCAGATCGACGACTACTACGAGCCGTTCACTTTCGACTACGCGCATCTTCAGTCGGCGCCCGAAATGGAGGCCGCGCCGACCGCGAGACCCCGCAGCCTGATCACCGGCAAGACGATGGACAAGATCGTCTGGGGGCCGAACTGGGAAGAGATCCTCGGCGGCGAATTCAGCCGGCGATCGAAGGACCGCAACTTCGACGACATCCAGAAGGACATCTACGGCGAGTTCGAGAACACCTTCATGATGTATCTCCCGCGCCTGTGCGAGCACTGCCTCAACCCGGCGTGCGTGGCGAGCTGCCCTTCGGGCTCGATCTACAAGCGGGAGGAGGACGGCATCGTTCTCATCGACCAGGACAAGTGCCGCGGGTGGCGCATGTGCGTGTCGGGCTGCCCGTACAAGAAAATCTATTACAACTGGCAGTCGGGCAAGGCCGAGAAGTGCACCTTCTGCTATCCGCGCATCGAAGCGGGCCAGCCGACGGTGTGCTCCGAGACGTGCGTGGGCCGCATCCGTTATCTCGGCGTGCTGCTGTACGACGCCGACCGCATCGAAGCGGCGGCGAGCGTCGAGCACGATCGCGACCTCTACCAGGCGCAGCTCGACGTCTTCCTCGATCCGAACGATCCGCAGGTCATCGCGCAGGCGCGGATCGACGGCATTCCCGACGCATGGATGGAATCGGCGCGAAAGAGCCCGGTCTACAAGATGGCGGTCGAGTGGAAAGTCGCGCTGCCGCTGCACCCCGAATACCGGACGATGCCGATGGTGTGGTATGTGCCGCCGCTCTCGCCGATCACCGCCGCCGCCAACGCCGGGCACGTCGGCGTCAACGGCGAGATCCCCGACGTGAAGCAGCTGCGCATTCCGGTCAAGTATCTCGCCAACCTGCTGACCGCGGGCGACACCGCGCCCGTCGTTCGCGCGCTCGAGCGCATGCTGGCGATGCGCGCCTACCAGCGCGAGAAGCACGTCGAGCGCCGCGTCAACACGGCCGCCCTGGAGCAGGTCGGACTGACGACCGCCGTCGTGGAGGAGATGTATCGCATCATGGCGATCGCGAATTACGAAGACCGTTTCGTCATCCCGAGCACCCACCGCGAATACGCCGAGAACACGTTCGACGTGCGCGGCGGCTGCGGCTTCTCGTTCGGCAACGGCTGCTCGGACGGCGCGAGCAAGGTCAGTCTCTTCGGCGGCACCAGAAAACGCACCATACCGATCAAGGCGGAGGTTTGATGATGCCGGTTTCGAAACCCGCTGCGCCGGCGCGCACATTGAGAGTGCTCGCGCGACTCCTGGGCTATCCGGACGCCGAGCTGCTGGCCCATCTCGATGACCTGCGCGAGGCGCTGGCGAGCGAACGCGCGCTGGGCGCGGCGCGCACGGCCGAGCTCGAGGCGCTCATCGAGACGCTCTCGCGCGCCGACGCGCTCGACAGCGAGGCCGAGTACGTGCAGCTCTTCGACCGCGGCCGCGCCACCTCGCTGCACCTGTTCGAGCACGTCCACGGCGACTCGCGGGATCGCGGCCCGGCCATGATCGACCTCGCCGGGACTTACGAGAAAGCGGGGCTGTTGCTCGCCCCGGGTGAGCTTCCCGATTACCTGCCGGTCGTGCTCGAGTTCGTCTCGACCCAGCCGCAGCGCGAGGCGCGGGCTTTCCTGGGCGAGACGGCGCATCTGCTCAATTCGATCTTCAGCGCGCTCCGCGAGCGCGGGAGCGCTTACGCGAGCGTGCTCGGCGCGCTGCTCGAGCTTGCAGGCGAGAAAGCGCAAGCGGTGAAGATCACTCCGGACGAGCCGCTCGACGCCGCGTGGGTCGAGCCGGCGGCGTTCGACGGCTGCTCGAGCCATGGCCAGGCGAAACCCGGCCGGCCGCAGCCCGTGCGCCTCGTCCGTAATCACAGCGCCGCGAAGGGAGCGTCGACATGAGCACGCCATACGGCTTCTTATTCGGGGTCTATCCCTACATCTGCCTCACCGTGTTTCTGCTCGGCAGCCTGATCCGGTTCGATCAGAACCAGTACAGCTGGAAAAGCGACTCGTCGCAGATGCTGCGCGCGGGAAGCCTGCGCTGGGGCAGCAATCTCTTCCATATCGGCATCCTGTTCCTGTTCTTCGGGCACCTCGTCGGGCTCCTCATGCCTCATGCGCTGTACGGACTGTTCATCGGGGCGCCGGCCAAGCAGATGCTGGCGATCGTGTCAGGGGGCATCGCGGGTCTGCTGTGCTTCATCGGGCTCACCCTGCTGATCCATCGGCGCGCGTTCGATGCGCGCATCCGCGCCACCAGCCATCCGACCGATCTCGCGATCCTGGTGATCCTCTGGGTGCAGCTGACGATCGGTCTGGTCACGCTGCCGTTTTCGTGGCAGCACTCGGACGGCAGCGTGATGCTGCGCCTCGCCGACTGGGCGCAGCGCGTGGTGACCTTGCGGCCCGTGGACGCCGAGGCGCTCGGCAATCTGCCGTGGCCGTATGTCGCGCACCTGATCCTCGGGATGACGATCTTCCTGCTCTTCCCGTTCAGCCGCCTGGTGCACGTGTGGAGCGGTTTCGCCGCGGTGGGTTACGTGTTTCGGCCGTATCAGGTGGTGCGCAGCCGCCGCCTCAACGTCCCGGAGGGACAGAACCTTCCTTCGCATCGCGACCTGGAGCCGGCGGTCAGCGCTGCGACATCGGACCCGGCGCCACGCGGCGCGAATCCGGACACCCACAGGCCCGTTAAAGCGGGTATTTGAGGAAGATCCATGCCGGATAGCACCGCCACTGTGTCACCCGTCGCGCGCGTCGAAGGCGTTGCGCTCAATACGCCCGCGGAAGCGCTCACGCCGGCGCAGCTGCGGCAGCGCGCGTACACCGAGCTTCTACGCCAGGACGCGCAGCGCGGGGGCCTGCTCGCCGCGGACGATGCACCCTCCGCCGATGGCGTGATCAGCGAAGCTGCGGCGGCCGCGATCGAGGCGCTGCTCGCGCGAAGCCTGAAGGTTCCCGAGCCTTCCGACGAGGCGTGTCGCCGTCACTACGCCGCTCACGAAGGACGCTATCGCACCTTCGAGCGCGTGCGTATGCGCCACATCCTCGTCGCGGTCACGCCCGGAGTCGACGTCACGGCCTTGCGCAGGCAGGCGGAGAAGATCCTGCTCGACGTGCGGTGCCGCGCCGCCGGCGAAGCCGATGCTTTTGCGAAGGCGGCAGGCGCGTTCTCGAACTGCCCGAGCGGCGCGCACGGCGGCGACGTCGGCTGGCTCACCGCCGAAGACTGCGCGCCCGAGCTCGTAAGCGAGGTGTTCGGCCGCAGCGAAGTCGGCGTGCTGCCGCGGCTGGTGCATACGCGCTTCGGCCTGCACGTCATCGAGGTGCTCGAGCGCGATCCCGGCGAGACGCAGCCGTTCGACGCGGTACGCGAGGCGGTGACGATGACGCTTCGGCGGCAGGCGTTCGTCACCGCTTTGCGGCAGTATTTGCTCGTGCTCGCGGGCGACGCGCACATCGAAGGTGTCGACCTCGAGGCGTCGGATACGCCTCTGGTGCAATAGCTGCTGCACGCGCGTTGATCTCGGTCAGTACAGCGCCGGTCGCCGCGGTTTACTGTGCAGGCATGGTTCCATGCCGATAACACGTGCGGGCGTTGCCGCCATCGTGCCGAGGACCGCCCGGTCCGGATCCTGGCGATGCTGTCAATCCACGCCGTCGTGCTCCTGTTCGCTTTTCCGCGCAGGCCGGGCGCGATCGACGAAGGAGGCATCATGTTTTGGAATGGACCCTGGAACATGCCGTGGGAGGCTTTCCCGTGGATGTGGATATTTCCCCTGACTTTTCTGATGGTGTTATTGCTGGTCCTTTTTCGCGGTCCGGGCCGCTTCATCTGCGCCGGGCGCGGCGCGTCGAATGACGCAACCAGCGCACGCGAGATTCTCGACCGCCGTTACGCGCGCGGTGAGATCAGCCGCGAAGATCATCAGCGGATGAGAAAGGACGTGGAGTAGCGGACCGTCGCGCCGGCGTCGAGCGCAGGGCTGCGTCGCCGGTTCACCTGAGGCCCACGCTCAGCCGGGGCGCTGGCGCGCGGCGCTGACGGCTAGTGGCGCGTGCTGAAGTCGCGATACAGCGCGAGCACGCCGTCTATCTTCCGCACGAGCTGCTCGAGGCAGAGCGCGTAGCCTTCGTCTTCCTCGATGAGCGCTTCACCGTGCAGACGACACGCGGGCTCGCGCATCTTCAGCAGATGCGCGAGAGCGGCCATGCCGTGTTCGCGAAGCTGCCGCGCGGCCCGTATACCGTCGAAGCCACGTACGACGGCAGCACGCAGGTGCGCAAGATCGACCTGCGCGAGCGGCTGCGCACCGAGTACATGCGCCGGCCGAGCAATCCCGACAACGATTTCCCCGGTCCCAAGGCGACCGAGAAGGAGTGAGCGATGCCGTCCTTCGACTACCGCGCGGCCGTGAGGCCGTTCGCGATCTCGGCTTTCGATTCATCCAAACCGCCGGCGACGAAGTGGAAGCTCGAAACCCGGGCATGATCATGCAGCAACCTGGCGTGCGGGCGGCTCAGCCTCGCAGCTGAGCAGCGGGCTCGCCGACCCAGCGCTCTCCGAGCTGCCACTCGCGGGAGACAACTCCGGGCACCGCTCGCGGGCGGCTGGCAAAATTGAAGACGAGATGCGGACGCGGGCTCCGCAAGCGCACACGTGTTCCCGTATCGCGCAGAGGACTCACGAGATCGGCCAACGCCGCGAGCTCGTCGACCGCGGACAGCCGCAGAAGCAGGTCCGGATCCGCAACGATGTCTATGCGACTGCGGCCCCGGCTCGTTCCGTACAGGGCCGTGGACAGGAGGGGATGGCACTCCGGCGGGAGCTTCACTATCGTTCGCTCGCAGTGCCGCGCGTTTATGAGGAGCTCACGCACCGTTTCGCTTCCGGCCCACGTGAGCTCCGACTTCAATCGCCATCGATTCATCTCCATCTCCTTCAAAGAGCCCGCTTTCGCCGCTTTCGCGACCGTGCATCACCGTTCGCGGGCCCGTCCGGCGTAACGAGGCCGGGACCTATGATGGGACAACGGCAGAGATCCGATAAGCCGTACGGCTGGAACAATGCTGTTTCTGATATGGCCGCAAATAGCCTCATTCGTCCGGGAGCGAGGGTGCGGCATCTGAGTCGCCCGCCGGCGTCCGATGGAGATTGACGGCGTGCGCGTCATATACTTCCTCTCTCATTATTTCACCGGAGAACGCGATGAGCGCAGCGGAAGACCAGAGGCAGTATCCGGCCGGACGCGACTCGCCGGCTCGCGTCGCCGGTGCGCCGGGGCACGATGAATGGCTCATCGACGAATCGATCGCCGAGAGCTTTCCCGCGAGCGATCCGCCGGCGCCCCCGCACCCGGGCAGCACCGTCGGCATGCGTTATCCCATCGCCGCGTCGCGGTCCTTCCCGCATGCGCTGCGGTTGCCGGGTTCCGCTGCGGCATGGGCTGCGATTTGCCTGTCGCTCGTCTGCATCGCGCTTCTCTCGAGGAGGCGTTGACGCCAGCACGCCGTGGACGCCGGTGGCCCACCGAAAGTGGTCCATCGGCATTTCGCGACGCACTAGCGCCGGGACAGTGGCGAATTGCGCGCGGTGACCGGGTTCGATGGGGGCAAGAGCATCAGCATGATCGCCCCTATCGCGAAGCCTGCCGCACCAAGCAACATGATCGCGCTATAACTGCCGAACGAATCGTACGCGAAGGCAGCGGCGAGCGCACCCACGACGCGACCGAACAAGGCAAACGAATTGGACGATGCGTTGATGCTGCCGTAGTTCGCACGCCCATAAGTATCCGCGACCCATGCCGCTTGCAGCGGCAACATGGCCAGACCGATTCCCCACAAGATCGCGTACACCCAGACGAGCTCTGTCGAGGCAGGCCCTATGAAGGCGAAGGCGAGGAGCGCGAATCCGCCGGCGATCGCCGTCAGATTCAGCAACCATTTCTTGCTGTAAATGTCGCCCATCCAGCCGATGACGATGCGCGAGGGAATGTTGACTATCAGCGATAGGCTGAGCGCTGCGGTCGCTGTCACAGGGTCCACGCCTCGGCTCAGCATGTGCGGCATCTGGTGGACCTGCGTGATGCCCATGCCGACATAGCGCAGAAAGATCGCCGTCGTGAACAGCCAGAACGGCGTGTGGCGCAGCGCCTCTGCCAACGTGAACTCGGGCTCGAGAGGCGGCTGCTGACCGACAGACGTCGGCGGCCGACGGTCTGACGTCGTGACCTCCGAAGTCGGACCCGCTTCCCGATCGAGCTCGTGCGGCGCGGGCTTATGGCGCATGAAGGGAGCTACCGCCGCGGTGAAAAGCAGCGCGGTTGCACCCAGGCTCGCAGCGCTGACCCTCCACCCATACATTTCCGTCAGCGCGCTCATGATCGGAATCAAGACCAGGCCTGCACCGCCGGAACCGGTGAAGTAAATGCCCAGTGCGAGGGAGCGGCGCATTTTGAACCAGTGCGCGATCGCCGCCGATCCTGTGGACGGTCCGAGCGCCCCGTTGATCCCGGTGCCGACCAGCAGCACGAAATATGCGGCAAACGCCCAATAGCTATGAGCGGTGGGTATCAAGAGCCAGCCCAAACCGCCGAGCAGGCCGCCGACGACGATAACGGGCCGGGATCCGTATCGGTCGAAGTACTTCCCGAACGCGGGTCCCAGCAGCAGGCCCCAGGTCAGGGACAAAGCCCAGGCAACGGTGATGCTCGTACGGCTCCAGCCGAATTCCTGCGCCAGCGGATCGACGAAGACTGTAAAGCCCCACGTGAACGCGGCCTGGTTCAGCATGTACATGACCCACGCACCCGCGACGACTGCCCATCCATGGTAAAAGCCCGGCTTCTCTCGCCGCTGTGTTGCCACGGGTGATCCCTGCTTGCTCACGATCGCGCGATAGTAGCTCACATTGCAGCTTGAATTTGCACCGGCGGGCGCAAGGCTTTACCGGCTTCAGCTGGAACATCCGGGTCGAAGAGGTGCCGGATCCATGCCGAGTATCTTCTCGAGGTGGGTGCGCGATACTCGCATATATCACAGCGTGATACAATGGCTCATGAACAAAGCATCCGCTCGCCAAGCCCCGAGTCGTCGGTGCGAGATGATGAAGCGCGATTTCGAAAACCTTGCCGATTTCCGCTACCAGGTCCGCCGTTTCCTCCGCTTCAGCGAGGAAGCTTCGCGCATGCTGGGCACCACGTCGCTTCAATACCTGCTCATGCTTCACATAAAGGCATTTCCCCGGCGTGAATGGGCGACTGTAGGCGAGCTCGCGGAGCGCCTTCAGGCGAAGCACCATGGCGTGGTGTCGCTGGTGTCCCGGTGCGAGGCCGCGGGATGGGTCTGTCGACGCACCGGCCGCGGCGATAGGCGCCGGGTCGAGGTCACGTTGACGAAGAAAGGCGGCAGGCGTTTGGCCGACTTGGTGAGCCTTCACCGCGCCGAGCTGCCAACCGAAGGGTTTCTCGATGCCGGCTCTCGGGCAAGCCGCTCAATCGCCCGGAGAGGAATATGCCGGAAGCGGCCGCGCTGAATCTATTCGAAGCTCTCGTGGAGCAGGCGCCGGCCGCTTTGATCTTTGCGGACCGCGAAGGCGCAATCCGCGTCTGGAACGCCGGCGCCGAGACGGTCTTTGGATTCTCGAAAGCCGAGGTGATGGGGGCCAGCCTGGACGTGATCATTCCCGAGCGGCTGCGGGACGCTCACTGGCGAGGCTTCCGAACAGCGATCGAGACGGGCCGCGAAAAGTACGCGGGGAAGGTGTTGACTACTCGGGCAGTCCACAAGAACGGGAGCAAATTGTACGTGGATCTGAGTTTCGCTCTTGTGAGAGACGACGCCGGTTTCGTGGTCGGCTCGCTGGCGATAGCGCGCGACTGCACTGACCGCTACGCGCTGGATAAAGCGCTGAAGGCCCGGGTCGCCGAGCTGGAGCGCGGCGCCGGAAACCCTTGACACGTCGCACGCCAATACATCATAGTGTGATATATCTCGTTCATTCCGGGAATACGCTCCCGGTTGAAGTGAATGTGTCAGGGGTTTGCCGCAGATGCAAAGCTCCAGCTCCATGAAATCGGATCCACCGTCAGCTGCTCCAGCGCAATCCTACGGAGAGCTCGTGCTCTACGCCGCCGCTCCTGTCGCGGACGTCGCCTGGTTCTACGGACTTCCGCTCGAAGACAAATTCATAGGCATCACGCTCGGCGCGTACATGGCGGCGGCCCTTCATGTGCGCCCGATGATCGGGCGATATGTGCAACTCGGTAAGGTGCACCTGGTCATCAGGCGACTCGACCATGACCGAATCGCGAAGGTCGGCCTCAGGCTTGTAGAGAGCCCGTGTGAGCCGGGCCGAAACGACCGTTCCCATACCGGATCCGATATCAGCCGCCCACCCGAGGAAGAGTGCGCTACATAGAAAAGGAGAGTGCCATGCCAGCCGAAGTCGAGGCGATCGACGGTAACGCCATAGCGGTGTCGGATTCCGAGCTCGTCGATGCGATCGCATCGGGGGATCACGGGGCGTTTCGAGCTCTCATGCAGCGTTACAACCGGCTTTTATACAGGACGGCGCGCAGCATCCTCAAGAACGAAACCGACGCCGAAGATGCGCTGCAGAGCGCGTATCTGCTGGTGTATCGCGGCATCGACTCATTTCGCGGTGACGCCCGTATATCGACCTGGCTCGTGCGCGTCGTCATCAACGAATCGCTTGCGTGCCTGCGCAAGCGAGCGCGTTCGGCGTACGTCGTCAACCTCGAAGGCAGCGAGCTCGACGCCGCGGTCGAGGCGGAGGCCGACGCCAGCTTCGACAAAGGCGAACGACCGGAAGACGAGCTCATGCGCGCGGATACCCGGCAGCTCATCCAGGCCAAGGTCGATGAACTGCCGCTCGCGTATCGCGCCGTGTTTGTCCTGCGGGCGCTCGAGGAGCTGTCGGTGACCGAAACGGCCCAGGCGCTGCAAATTCCGGAGGCAACAGTCCGGACTCGTTTCTTCCGAGCGCGGGAGCGGCTCAAACGATCATTGTCTCTCGATGCAACCGGTGCTCTCGATATGGCATTCCCCTTCGCCGGTGCACGTTGCGCCGGGAGTGTCGCGCGCGTGATCGCTGCCATATCGGCGGATGCACTATTGTCCTCGAACCGCCCGGGCAGTGTCCGTGGAGACCTCATCCTGCGGCAACGGTAGCCTCCACCGTGGCGCACCAGGCTCGGGCAATGACACACCGCACTGATCGAAGGCCGGTGTTCTTCGATCTTCTGCACATTCAGATGCCGGTGGGCGCACTGACCTCGATCACGCACCGGGTGACCGGCGTGCTTCTGGCCGTCGGCGTTCCAGTTACGATTTATCTGCTGGACCTGTCGGTGCGAGACGCGGACGGTTACGCCGCGGTCATTGCGCTGTTCGACCGATGGTACGTCAAATGCGGCGGGATCCTTTTGATCTGGTCGCTCGCTCATCACTTGCTGGCGGGCATCCGGCATCTGTTGAGCGATATCGACGTCGGCTCGCAGCTGCACGCAGCACGTCGCAGCGCATGGACCGTGAACCTGGCCGGGCTCGCCGTCGCGTTCCTCGCGGCCGCGGCGTTGCTGTGAGAAAAGCCGCCACCGGCTTCCGCGCGTGGCTCGTGCAGCGGATCAGCGCGGTCTACATGCTTTTGTTCATCCTGTATCTGCTCGCCCATTTCATCGTCGATCCGCCTCGGTCGCACCTCGCGTGGCGCGGCTGGATATTGAGCCCCGCGGTGAGCATCGTCTCGTTCGCCTTCTTTGCAGCGTTATTGATGCATGCCTGGATAGGGCTGCGCGACGTGACCATGGATTACGTAAAGCATCCGGGCACGCGGGTGTTCGTGCTCGCTTTACTGGTCGCAGCTCTCCTGGCGACAGGCGGATGGACTGCGCGGATTCTGCTCCTGGGAAGCCACTGAGCCGGAACGAAGCCGAGGGAAGCCCCGATGAAACTGTCGATTTTCCGTTTCGATCCCGAGCGCGACGGGAAGCCGTATATGCAGGATTACGAGATCGACCTGCAGCCCACGGACCGCATGCTGCTCGACGTCATCATCCGCATCAAGGCCCAGGACGACACGCTCACCTTCAGAAAATCCTGTCGGGAAGGGGTGTGCGGCTCGGACGCGATGAACATCAACGGTCGCAACGGGCTGGCCTGCATTACCAGCGTTCGCGAACTGAAAGAGCCGGTGATATTGCGCCCCTTGCCGAGTTTCCCCGTCATTCGCGACCTCGTGGTCGACATGACGCGGTTCTTCAAACAGTATCACTCGATCAAGCCGTATCTGATCAACGACGAGCCCCCACCCGAACGAGAACGGCTGCAATCGCCCGCAGATCGCGACAAGCTGAACGGGCTATACGAGTGCATTTTGTGCGCGTGCTGCACCAGCCAGTGTCCGTCGTCGTGGTGGAATCCCGATAAATTCGTCGGCCCGGCCGGGTTGCTGCAGGCCGATCGTTTTATCGCCGACAGCCGCGATCGGGCAACGCCGGAGCGGCTCGATGACCTGGACGATCCATACCGGTTGTTCCGGTGCCGCACGATCATGAACTGCACGGAGGTCTGTCCCAAAGGTCTCGCGCCGTCCCGGGCGATCGAGAAGATCAGGCTGCTGATGGCCAGGCAGTCGGTTTGAGCGGCGCGCCCGGCCGGCACGCTGCGCCCGGGCTCTGTCTCGAAGCCCTGATTCGCGGGGTCATCACAACGCGTGCCGCTGCGTGGGAACGGCCACCGACGCGTTCGCATCTAACCGATTGAACCGTTGATGAACCGCGAACCTCTCGAGGACCCAATCCGCCTTTTCGACGTTGAACACACAACGCGATGATTTGACCCCGTCGATTTGGCTGCCCCGGCCGGACGAGCTCCCGCGACCTGTGAAAGCCGGACACCGTCGGAGGATGCCGCGTTGGGTGCCGAGATAAGAGAGCTGCTCGAGCAGAAAATCGACGAGCTGCCGATTGCGCTCCGGATGGTCTTCGTAATGCGGGAGCTCGAAGCAATGACGGTCGAGCAGACGGCCGAATGTCTCGGCATTTCCGAAGCGACCGTGCGCAGTCGTCTGTCCCGGGCCAAATCGCTGTTACGCACATCGCTCGAGCGCGAGATCGATCTCGAGTGGCGGAACGTATTCGCTTTCGGCGGGGACCGCTGCGAGCGCTTCATCGACGCAGTGCTGGCCCGTATCCGTAACGACGGAAGTCACACCTGAACTCAAAGGAGCACTTTCATGAAAACAGCAGCGCTTATTGCAGCAGGAGCTTTCGCACTGGCATTCCCGGGCGTATCGGCGCACTCCGCAGAGCCGAATGACGCGCAGATCGCCGCAATCGTCGTCACGGCGAACCAGGTCGATGTCGACGCAGGAAAACTGGCGCAGTCGAAATCGGGCGACAAGGAGGTCAAGGCATTCGCCCAACGCATGATCAAGGACCATACGGGCGTCAACAAAGCGGCGGTAGAGCTCGTGACGAAGCTGAAAGTGAAACCCGAGGAGAACCCCACCAGCAAGAGTCTCAAGGCCGGGGGCGACGACACGCTCAAGCGGCTCAAGGGACTCAAAGGGGCGGAATTCGATAAGGCCTACGTCGATAACGAGGTGACCTATCATCAGACGGTGCTCGACGCGCTCGACAAAACGCTGATCCCGGGTGCGAAGAACGAGGAGTTGAAGGCGCTGCTGGTGAAAGTCCGTCCGGCGTTCGTCGCGCACCTGGAGCACGCCAGGCAAATTCAGGCGTCGTTCAAGAAATAACGAACCGTCGAATGGCGTCGATTTCCGGCTGCCGTCAGGTCCTGCGTCCGGTCATGGCGCCTGCCGCAATGGCTGAACCCAGGGCCATCACGGCGAACGCCCAGAACCACGCGGATGCGTTCGCCACACCGCCTGCGCCCTTCACGGCGAGCCCTACTGCCAGAGGCCCGAGAAATCCGCTCGTGAAACCGAGCAAGCCGAAGAGCGTCAGCGCGGCAGCGCGGATATCCGGCGTCGACTCCGCAATCACGCCGCCATTGATCGCTCCGGCATCACCGTAACTGGTCGCCCCGTGCACCAGGAGCAGGGTGAGGACGAGCGCATAAGGGCTTGTCGCCAGCGATCCCAGTATCAGACAGACGCAAACCGATGCGAGCGAGACGAGACGCACCATCCGCTGGCGTCCGAACCGAAAAGCCAGCTCGGCGACGCCGAGACTCACCGGCACGGCGATCAACGCCGAAATCCCCGCCAGGACGGGCGGTGCCCAAACCGACTCCGGACTGCCGTTCAACCCGGCGTTGAACGCGAGGAAAGGTACGAACCATACCCGGATGGCAAAAACTTCCCAGGTGTTTCCGGCGTAGGCGATGACGTAGCGCATCACCTTCGGTTCTTTCAGTGCCGCGCGGAAATCGGGGAACCAGCGGATTGATTTGATTTCGCCGACTTCGAGCGAAGGACCGATCAGCAGCAGCAGCGGCAGCGAGAGTATCGCCGCGGTGCCTGCTCCGACGAATGCCGCCGGCCACCCATAGGCTTCGCCGAGCAGTCCCGCGATAAGGAACGATCCACCGCTCCCGATCGCATAGGCTGCGCTGTAGAACGCCCCGGCACGCGCCTTGGTGGTGCCTTCGAGACGCTCGACCATGAGCATCATGCCGACGATATGGACGCCGGAAAAGCCGACGCCGGCCATGAACCGCAGGAGCACTGCCGACCAGAAACCCGTGGCGACGAAAGCGAAGGCAAAAGATGCGAGCCCCGCGATTCCGGCCGAGACCGCATAGACCGTTCGTCCGTCGGTTCGATTTGCCGCGCCGGAGAGGAACGACAGTCCTGCCGCGTATCCCGCGAAATAGATGCCGCCCAACCAGCCGATCTGTGCGGCGTCGAGCGACCATTGACGGGCCAGCTCGACGATCACGGCGGGCACGGCCATGATCGCGACCTGGCTCAGGATCAAGCCGAACGACAGGGCCGCGATGATGCGCGCAGGCCGCCGGATCAGCGTCGCCACTTCAGAAGCTTCCCCCACCCGGAGCGAACGTCACCATGCCGGCACTGTGCACCAAATCGAGGAAAAATGCTGCGGCGAAGGCCGAAGCATTTGGAACGACGAACGGGTCGGCGAAACCGACAGCAGCCGCGCGACGGCCAGCCCGCGAGCTCAATCGATCTTGTGCAGCGCCGATCCTTTGTGAGCCGCGATGTGGTCGGACTTGTCGCTCCTGATCTCGTACTGCGGTTCGTCCCGACTGGCGTGATGCGTGTATCCCTTGTAATCGAAATCCCTGGTGTGGACCCGGATGATCCTGCCGCTCACGTGACCGGCCTCCGAATTCCAGCGAACGCGATCGCCGACCTTGAATCGTTCGCTCATGACGGCGCTCGTGCCCGTGCGGATTGTCCTTCGCGTGCCGCGATCGTTCTCTCGAATGCGACTTCAGCATGCAGCCCTTCGAGATCCCGGTGGATCACTGCGACCGCCAGCTTCTCGCCGCCGCGCCTGTAGGTGATCGCGCAGTCGCGCGCGTCGATCTGTCCCTCGATCTCGGTCTTGTCGAATCGTTCCGCGTGCCCGACATACGCGAGGCCGAAATCGTATTGCTCGGTCCAGAAGAAGGGGACGGCATCGAAGCGTTCGCGTCGCCCGAGGATGTTGCGCGCCGCGGTTTGCCCCTGGCGCTGGGCCACGACCCAGTGCTCGACACGGATGCGCTCGGCCGTGAGGTGATCCGGCCAGCGCGCAATGTCGCCGGCCGCGAAGATGCCCGGAACGCTCGTTTCCAGGTACTCGTTCACGATGACGCCGCGATCGACGGCGAGACCCGCCTGCTCGGCCAGTTCGACCGCCGGCCGTACGCCGACCCCGATGACGACCAGATCGGCCGGGATGTTGTCTCCGCTCTTCAAGGTGACGCTGCGCGCGTCGATCGACGCGGCGGTCGTGCCGAGATGGAAGGTGACGCCGTGGTCTTCATGGAGCCTGCGGATGAAATTTCCGACCTCCGCCCCGAGAATCTTCTCCATGGGACAGGCCTCGCGTCCGACCACGTGCACGTCGATGTTGCGCGCGCGAAGCGACGCGGCCGCCTCGAGACCGATGAAGCTCGCGCCGATCACCACGGCCCGCTTCGAAACCAGCGCACGGGCGACCAGCGCCCGGCTGTCGGCGAGCGTGCGCAGATAGTGGACGTGAGGGAGATCTCCACCGGGCAACGCGAGCCGCACCGGCTCCGCGCCGGTCGCGAGCAGCAGCGCATCGTAGGCGTGGCGCCCGCCGTCCGCGAGCTGCACCTGTCGGTTCGCCGTGTCGATCGAAGTGACGCGCGCCCCGAGCTTCAGGTCGATGCGCTGCTCCGCGTAGAACTCGGGCGAGCGTAGCGGAATCCAGTCCTCGGGCGCACTGCCCGCGAGGTAGTTCTTGGAAAGATTCGGCCGATCGTAGGGCGCCGATGCGTCCGCGCTCAGCATCGTGAGGCGACCGGCGTAGCCTTCGCGCCGCAGCATTTCCGCGGCCGCGTCGCCCGCAGCGCCGCCGCCGACGATGACGACCGACGCCGGCATCGCGGACGCCGGCGAAGACCGCCGCCGGTCCGCGTTGCCGAGCTTTTCCCGGACGAACGCCTTGCCGTCCCGCTGCTCGACGCGCCAGCAGGAGACGGGGTTCAGCGCGGGCGCGCGCAGCGCCTCGCCGGTGCGCAGGCTGAAGCATGCGTGGTGCCAGGGACAGCGCACCGTATCATCGACGAGCAGCCCTTCGGCAAGCGGGGCGCCGTAATGCGTGCACATCGCGCCGACGGCGAAAAGCTCGTCGCCACGGCGCACGAGGATCAGCGGTTCCCCCTGCGAATGGCCGAGCAGCATCGCCCCTTTGGCCAGGCTCGACAGCGCGACGCCTTGCGCGAAATCGGGCCCTTCGAGTTTCGTTTGATCGTCGCTCATTCAATTCTCCATGGTGGGAACGGATCGGCGCGCGCCGGTCAGGGCGAGCGCTGCTCGCAGCATCTGACGCGGATAAGCCCAGCGTGCGTGTGCGTTGCGTGTCGGCATGCGACGACTCCTATCGAATGAGGCCTTTTTTCAGAAGACTTGCGGCGAGACCGAAGAAGTAGAGATAACCTCGCTGCTCGCCGAAGCGCTCGACCACGCGGTCGAGCGATCCGCGCGAACGAAGGTGCAGTAACGCGCCGAGCCCGCGGACGGCGCCTGCGTCGCCGGGCGGAAATACATCCAGTCGCCCGAGGCCGCGCAGCATCACGACCGCAGCGCTCCACGCGCCTATGCCGCGCAGCTCGGTCAGTTTCGCCAGCGCGTCGGTCGTGCTCATCTCCGCTATCTCGTCTTCGGTCAGATCGCCGGACTCGATCGCCTTTGCGGCATGACGGAGCGACTGGGCCTTCGCACGACTCAGGCCGCACTCGACGAGCGCCGACAGGCGCGCGGCGGCGACAGCGCGGCTCGTCGGAAACGCATGGAAGCGGCGGCCGTCGAGCTCGATATGTTCACCGAAGCGCTCGACCAACCTGCCCACGATGGCGACGCCGGCGTCGAGGCTCAATTGCTGGAAAGGTATGACGTTGGCGAAAGCCTCGAACAGGCCGGGGAACCGCGGAGGGCGCATGCCGCGCAGCGCCGGGACCATCGCGCGCAGCCGGCGCTCGCGCTCTACCCGATGCCGGAGCGGTGCCGGGTCTACGTCGAGGCCGAGCATCCTGCGCACGGTCTGCATGAGATCCAGCCGCGTCGCGGCGGAGGGATGGCCGGATCGAACATGAAGACGAACGTCCGGATCATCGATCGTCCCGCGGTTCTCCACCTCCACGAGCACGAGGCCATCGGCTGTGGCCAATACTCGAAAGTAACGGTGCGCTTCCCAGACATCGATGAGGTTCTTCGGCCGGCGTTGCAGCACGCGCGCGGTCGCTTCGAGATGAAACGGCGCCCGAACGGTGAGCTGCGCGCCGGCGACGTCCTCGCCGCTCCAGGTTTCGGCGCAGCTCATCCGCGCTTGCGTATGCGCGCGGCACGCCGTCGCATCGATGGCGAACATGGTTTTCAGGCGCCGACCGTGCCGACCTGTCCCTTCGCCTGCGCTATCGTGTCGAGCGCAAGAGCCGAGTGCGCGTAGGCTCCGCCTGCGCGCATTTCGGCGGCCACCCAGATCGCTTCCATGATTTCTTCCGCGGTCGCGCCTTCGCGCAGCGCTGCCCTGGTATGGCCACGGATGCAGTAGGGGCACTGAGTGATGTGAGCGGCGGCTACTGCGATCAACTGTTTGGTCTTCGTACCCAATGCACCTTCGGCAAAGACCCGCTCGCTGAATGCCGCGAATGCTTCGTGAACATCGGGCGCGAGCGTTTCGCGGATTTTTACGAGGTGTGACGTGGACTGCGGAAAGATATCCTTCGACATTTGATATGCGCCTCCGAACCTGACATCCGATTAGATGGCGAGGGGACGCGACGCGTTCCGCATGCTTCAGACCGCCGTCGGGTCGGGTTTCTCCGGGTCGAGCTGGTATTTCCTGAGGGCCTCGGCCACCTTCCGGCGTGGCAGCACGTCGTGGTCGGCGAGCGCCTTCAACGCCGCAACAGCGACGTAGTAGCGATCGACCTCGAAAAAATGACGCAGTTGCTTGCGCGTGTCGGAACGGCCGAAGCCGTCGGTGCCGAGAACCGACAGTCGACGCCCCGGCATGAATGCGCGGATCCCGTCGGCAAATGACTTCACATAATCGGTTGCGGCGATCACCGGCCCGCGACGATCCTCGAGGCAGCTTTCGACATAACTGACTCGCGGCTCGCTCTCGGGATGCAGCATGTTCCAGCGCTGTGTGGCGAGCCCGTCGCGCCTGAGCTCATTGAAGCTCGGGACACTCCAGACGTCTGCCGCTACGCCAAAGTCGTCCCTGAGCAGCTCCGCGCCTGCGATCACTTCGCGCAGGATGGTTCCGCTGCCCATGAGCTGAACCACCGGCGTGCCGGCTTTCGCGTTCGATTCGCTGAGGACATACATACCCTTCAGGATGCTCTCCTCGATACCCGGCGGCATCGGTGGGTGGGCGTAGTTCTCGTTCATCACCGTGATGTAGTAGTAAACGTCCTCCTGTGCGTGGTACATGCGGCGCAGCCCGTCCTGGACGATGACCGCGAGCTCGTACGCATACGTCGGGTCGTACGAGCGGCAATTCGGAATGGTGGAAGCCAGAACGTGGCTGTGGCCGTCCTCGTGCTGCAAGCCTTCCCCGTTGAGAGTGGTGCGGCCGGCGGTTCCGCCCATCAGGAATCCGCGTGCGCGCATGTCGCCGGCGGCCCACGCGAGGTCGCCGATGCGCTGGAAGCCGAACATCGAGTAGTAGATGTAGAACGGAATCATCGCCTGACCGTGCGTGCTGTAGGCAGTCGCTGCCGCGATCCAGGAAGACATGGCTCCGGCTTCGGTGATCCCTTCTTCGAGCACCTGGCCTTTGCGATCTTCCCGGTAATACATGAGCTGCGCCGCATCCTGCGGCTTGTAGAGCTGACCGACGTGAGAGTAAATGCCGAGCTGGCGGAACATGCCTTCCATTCCGAACGTGCGCGACTCATCCGGCACGATCGGCACCACGAGCTTGCCGACTTTCTTGTCGCGGATGATCGTGTTGAGAATGCGCACGAAAGCCATCGTCGTGGAAATCTCGCGTCCGTCGGTGCCGTTCAGCTGGCTTTCGAAAGCCGACAGCGGCGGCACTTCGAGCGGCGCAGCTACACGGCGGCGCGCGGGCACGCAGCCGCCCATCGCATGTATCCGCTCACGCAAGTACTGCATCTCGGGCGCATCGTCGGGCGGCCGGTAAAAGGGCACCGCGTCGACCTTGTCGTCCGGAATCGGTACGTTGAAGCGATCGCGGAACGCCCGTACGGACGCCGTGCCCATTTTCTTCTGCTGGTGGGTGATGTTCTGCCCTTCGCCGGACTCGCCCATGCCGTAGCCCTTGACCGTTTTCGCGAGGATCACGGTCGGCTGGCCCGCGTGCTTCACCGCCGCGGCGTACGCGGCGTAGACCTTGTGAGGATCGTGCCCGCCGCGATTGAGGCGCCAGATGTCGTCATCCGACATGTGCGCCACCATTGCGAGCAGCTCCGGGTGTTTCCCGAAGAAGTGCTCTCGAACGAAGGCGCCGTCATTCGCCTTGAATGCCTGGTACTCGCCGTCGACGCACTCTTCCATGCGCTTGAGCAGCAATCCTTTGTCATCGCGCTCGATGAGCGGATCCCAGTACGACCCCCAGATCACCTTGATGACGTTCCAGCCCGCGCCGCGGAAGACCGACTCGAGCTCCTGAATGATCTTCCCGTTACCGCGCACCGGGCCGTCGAGGCGCTGCAGGTTACAGTTGACGACGAATATGAGGTTGTCCAGCCGCTCGCGTCCGGCCAGCGTGATCGCGCCGAGCGACTCGGGCTCATCCACTTCGCCGTCCCCGAGGAAGGCCCACACCTTCCGGTCGCGCGCCTGGACGATGGCCCGGTCGTCCAGATAGCGCATGAAGCGCGCCTGGTAGATGGCCGTGAGCGGCCCGAGTCCCATCGAGACCGTAGCAAACTGCCAGAAGTCCGGCATCAGCCACGGGTGCGGGTACGACGCGAGCCCGTTGCCCGCAACCTCGCGCCGAAAGTTCTTCAGCTGATCTTCGGTGATGCGGCCTTCCAGAAAGGCCCGCGCGTAAATGCCCGGCGACGAATGTCCCTGGATGTAAACCAGGTCGCCTGGCTGTTGATCCCCGGCAGCCCGGAAGAAATGGTTGAAACCGACGTCGTAGAGCGTCGCGGCCGACGAGAACGTCGCAATATGGCCACCTATGCCCGAGGATTCGGCATTGGCGCGCACGACCATGGCCATGGCATTCCAACGCACCAGCGCGCGCAGTCTCGCCGCCAGCGCCTGGTCTCCGGGAATCGGCTCCTGCTCACGCGGTTCGATGGTGTTGAGGTACGCGGTGTTGGCGCTGAATGCCGCGCGCGCTCCCTTGCGCTGCGCTTCGGCGATCAACGTCTCGAGCAGATAGCGTGCGCGCTCCGGACCTTCGGCGCGCATCACCGACTCCAGTGAGTCCAGCCACTCGCGTGTTTCCTGGGGATCGGGATCAGGTACGACGTCACGCATGTTCATGATTACGCCTTTACTTTGCCGCCGGCGCGGTCGAGAACCGCGCCGTCTCGTACAGATCGCTTCGCTCTCGAAAAGTATACGCCGATATATCATGCCGTGATATATCTAGGCGGG
>DATAJS010000020.1 GCA_036262035.1 Burkholderiales bacterium
AAGACCTGATCGCGAAGATTGATTGCTTCGTGCAGCAATACAACAAACACTGCAAGCCATTCATATGGACCGCCACCGCCGACTCGATCATCCAGAAACTGGAACGGCTTTGCAGGCGAATTAACGGGACGGCACACTAGCGGGGTCTACGCGGACGGCGGTCCGAACACCGGCAGGTTGTATTCGCCGAACTTGTCTTGTCCGTCGGTCCAGCGCAGCGAAAGCACCATGCTCTCGCGCAGGTCCTCTACGGCGACGTCGACGGGATAGGAGACGAAGAGCGGTCCTTCGTCGAGCTCGAGCACGATCGTCGTGTGAGGAGCAGGGTACTCGTCGAAGTATTTGCGGCGGAAGGTCGTCCACGACAGCACCTTGCCGCGGCCGCTGACCGGAGCCCACTCGGCTTCCTCGGAGAGACACTTGTCGCACGTCGGCCCGGGCGGCCAGCGGAACTTGCCGCAGTCCGAGCATTTCTGCAGCCTGAGCTCTTTCTTCAGCGTGTAGGTCCAGAACTGCTCGGCATACGGATCCATCGAGCGAATCGGGCGCGCCGTGGCCATCGCTTCAGCCTCCTTTCTGTGCGTCATTGCGAGGAGCGGTCGCGACGAAGCAATCCCGGAGCGTCCGCTTGCGTGCGCCACGAGATCGCTTCGTCACGGCGTTCCTCGCGATGACTATTGCCGTGTATAGATGATGCTCTTGCACTTGCCGGCGACGTCGTGCACGTACTGCGCGACCTCGGCCCCTTTCACCTGTCTTTGTCCGAGACCGCCGCGCAACTGCCGCACCAGCTCGGGCTGGTGGTTCCAGCTCTGCATGTAGCTCTCGGAAAGCATGCCGCCGCTGGTGTTGCACGGCAGCTCGCCGCCGATCTCGATGCGCCCGTCCTGCACGAAAGGACCGCCCTCGCCTTCCTTGCAGAAGCCGAAGCCTTCGAGCGACGCCAGCAGGTGCACGCTGAAGCTGTCGTAGGTGGCGAAGACATCGACGTCCTTCGGCGTGAGCCCTGCCATGGGATAGACCTGCGCTGCCACACCGTGATGCGCGGTGTGATAGAAATCTTTCAGGCGCGGCCGAAGCTGAGTCGCGTCGACGTTCTCCTCGGACCAGCCGATGGCGCTCACCATCACCGGCTTGTGCTTCAGGTCCTTCGCCATGTCGGCGCGGCGCACGATGATCGCCACGCCGCCGTCGTTGATGAGGCAGTAATCGAAGAGGCGCAGCGGCTCCGCGACATACGGCGCGTTCATGTAGTCTTCGATGGTCAGCGGCTTCTGCATCACCGCGTTGGGATTCATGCACGCGTGCTTGCGGAACGCCACCGCGATCGCGCCGAGCTGCTCCTCGGTCGTTCCGTAGAGCAGCTTGTGGCGCTGAAAGAAGAGCGCGTAGAGCGCGCCCTGCGACGTGAGCCCCCACGGCGCGTAATAGAAGTACGACGTGATGCCCCCGCCCGTCACGCGCGCCCCGCCGTAGGCGGTATTCATCGAGCGCTGGGCGTTGCCGTAGACCAGGGCCACCGTCGTGCACAGCCCGGCGTTGATGGCCATGGTCGCCTCGATGATGCACTGGGCGGCATCGCCGCTGCCGCTCCACCCCGGGTTCATGCCCCAGAGCTCGCACGCGCGCTCGCTCGATAAGGTCGGGCCGGTGCAGAGGCCGTCGATGTCGTCCTTGGTCAGCCCCGCGTCGTCGAGCGCCCGTTTCAGCGCGCGCGAGGCGAGCGTGTAATGGTCGACGCGCGCCTCGCCTTTGCCCATGGCCTTGCCGCCGGCGCCGCGATAGTCGGCGCCGTAGTCGGTCTCGCCGACCCCGACGACGGCCACGGTGTCTCTCAGCCGGCCGAGCCGGTCCTGGTCGAAGCGAACTGCCATTTCTCAGGTTCTCCTGATGGATGTCATTGCGAGGAGCGCAGCGACGAAGCAATCCCGGAGCGTCCGATGCGTGCGCCACGAGATCGCGTCGTCGCTGGCGCTCCTCGCGATGACCATTCTCAAATCACTTCGCGTTCGCGCAGCGAGGCGATCTCCGCCGCGCTCATGCCGAGGAGCTCGCCGTACACATAGTCGTTGTGCTCGGCCAGCGTCGGCGCGCGCCCGTGCACGAATGCCGGCGTGCGCGACATCTTCACCGGATAGCCTTCGTACGGACACTCGCCGAGCTCGGGATGACCGATGATCGGGTGCATCTCGCGGTGCTGGAGCTGCGGGTCGTACTCGACGCGATCTTCGGCGCTCTGCACCACTGCGCAGATGATCCCCGCCGCCTGACACTTACGCATGATGTCGTAGCGCCGCCGCGCGCGCGTCCAGTTGCCGATGATACCGTCGAGCTCGTCCTGATTCGTCACGCGCGCCTCGACGGTCGCGAACTTGGGATCGAGTACGAGGCCCGGCTGTCCCATGACCGCGCACAACGACTCGAACTGCGCCTGAGTCTCGCATGCGATGAACACCCACCAGTTCTGGCCGTTGCGGTCCCTTCCCGCGCACCGGTAGGTGTTGTGCGGCGCCAGTGACGGGAAGATCGAGCGATTCCCCGGCGGGAAATCAGGACGCCGCGTGCGCCGGCCGTTCACCTGGTAGTCGAGCATGTAGGTGCCGACCATCGACATCGCGCCTTCGGTCACCGCGTAGTCGACATACATACCCTTTCCGGTCTTCTTCGCCTGGAGCAGGGCCTGGATCAATGCGAGGCCGCCCATCCAGCCGCCCATCACGTCGAGATAGGAGTAGCCCCAGCCGGCCGGCGGTTGGCCCGGCAAACCCGACGCGAGCGAAAGCCCCGATTGCGCCGCGGCGGTCGGTCCGAAGCTGCGATAGCCCTTCCAGTCGCCCGAGTGACCGAAGCCCGACAAGCTCATGTACACGGTGCGCGGATTGAGCGCGTGGATGCGCTCCCAGGTGAGCCCCCAGCTCGTCAGGACCTCGCCGCTGAAGTTCTCGACGACCGCGTCGCACAGGCCGATGAGGCGCTCGACGATCTTCAGGCCTTCGGGATTTTTGGTATTGAGGCTGATCGCGAGCTTGCCGTGATGCAGCGTGTTGAAGTACGGCGCGGCATAGAGCTTCTTCTGTCCCGGGACTTCTCCGGCCGCAGCCTTCTCTTCGCGCAGCGTGTTGAACTGGGCGTCCGCGTAAACCTTCTTCGTGCCCGGCAATTCGGCCGGTTGCGGATCGTCCCTGACGATGCTCGGCACGGCGTTGTAGCGATGGTCGTCGTAGCCGCCCGCGCGCTCGACGTGTATGACTTCCGCGCCGTAATGGGTGAGCAGCCGCGGCGCCCACGGGCCGACGGTCTTCCAGGTGAAGTCGAGCACTCGGATGCCGCTGAGGACGCCGGGCCGCGCGGGAGATTTCGCGCTCATCGTATGACTCCCGATGCCTTCAACGATGCGATGTCCCGATCGCTCAGCCCCAGGTCCTGTCGAAGCACCTGTGTCGTGTGCTCGCCGAGCCGCGGTGCCCTGCCTCGCGGCTCGATCTGCAGCGCATCGCAGGCGACCGGCCCGCGCGGATACGGAATCGTGCGGTCGATCTCGGGATGCTCGACCGGCCGCCAGTAGCCGCGCTGCTGGTAGTGCGGGATGGCGTAGTTCTCTTCGGCGGCATGCACGAGGCCCCACGAGATGCCGTAGCCCTGCGCGCGATGGAAGCACTCCTCGCCGTTGCTGGCCTTGATGAGGCGCGCGATGGCGTCACGCACGACGTTGCCGGTTCGATACTCGGACATGCGGAACGCCTCGTCCTGGTACTTCGGGTCGTGCAGCTCGCCGGTCACGCCTTTCTCGTCCATCCATTTGATGAGGTTGTCCCACACGCGCTTACCGAAGTTCTGCATCACCGCGATCATGTACTTGCCGTCGGCGGTGGGCAGTTGCAGCGGCGGCTGGCGCCTGGGATTGGCGTGCATGCCGGTCTGGCGATACATCGTCTGCCCGTAGTACATCCACTGCGGAACCGCGGCTTCGGTGCCGATCGCGCACGCGTCGTGGATCGAGACGTCGATGTACTGTCCTTCGCCCGAAGTCAGCCGATCGAAGAGCGCGACGGTGATGCCGTGCAGGAGAAAAGCGCAGCCCATGTGCCACGCCTGCTTGCCCTGTCCGCCGATCGGCGTGACCGTCGGGTCGGAGTAGCCCGTGCTCGACATCTGCCCGCCGAGCGCGAGATGGGCGTGGTCGTTCATCTTGTGATCGCGCCAGGGTCCGTCCTGGCCGAAGTCGGTGAGCGAGGCGTAGATCAGCTTTGGGTTGGTGTTGACGTCGTCGTATGCGAGCCCCAGCTTGTTCAGCGTCCCCGGCGCGGTGCTCTCGAGGAAGACGTCGGCTTTGGAGAGAAGCTTTCTCAGAAGATCCTGGCCGGGCTTGCGCGTCACATCGAGCGCCACGCTCTGCTTGCCGGTGTTGTTCCACCAGTAATCGAGACAGCGATCGGGATCGGTCTTGTCGTCGACGAACGGCCCGCACCAGCGCCCGGGGCTGCCGTCGATGGGCTCGATCTGGATGACGCGCGCGCCGCCATCGGACAGGAGCTTCCCCGCCCACTGGTTGCGGCGATCGGCAAGCTCTATCGCTGTGAGGTCTTCGTAAACCCCGCTCATGCGCTGGCTCCGGTGTGCGAGGTTTCGGTTGGTGGAAGTCTCTCTCGCGACGGGATGATGATAGCAGCACGACGCACAACGCGACTCCGATAGAATCCTTTCAACAACACAAACCTCCGGACGCAACCGTGGCGACTAAAAAGAAGACCCCGATCTCGCCCCACATGCGCAAGCTGAGCGAGCATCTGGCGAACGCGGTCAAGAAGCCGCTCAAAAAGGAGCTCGTCGAGCGCGTGAAGCTCCACACCGTCGACACGTTCGCTGCGATGATTTCGGGCACGCGTCTGCTGCCCGGCCAACGCGCGATCCCCTACGTCAAAGCCATCGGCGGGACGCCTGAAGCCGGCGTCGTCGGCACCCGCCTCGTCGTGTCGGCTGCGAATGCGGCGCTCGCCAACGGCATGTTCGGCCACGCGGACGAAACCGACGACACGCATCCGCCGACGCTGACGCATCCCGGCACGAGCGTGATTCCCGCGGCGTTCGCGCTCGGCGAACGCGACGGTTTGCCGGGTGCTTCGATCATCCGGGCGATCGCGCTGGGCTACGACATCTGCGCGCGCATGCTGCTGACGCTCAAGCCGGTCGCCTTTCTTCGATCCGGCCATCACGCCGGTGCGACCGGGCAGCTCTTCGGCGCAGCGGCCGCCGCCGGTGCTCTGCTGAAACTGAACGCCGAAGAGATGCGTTACCTGATGGCCTACACCGGCGAGCACACCTCGGGCCTCTACGCCATGTTCCGCGACCCCGAGCACATCGAGAAAGCGTATGCGATGGGCGGCATGCCGGCGCACAACGGCGTCGCGGGCGCGCTGATGGTCGCTCACGGCTGGACTGGTGTGGAGGATGTGTTCTCCGGCCAGCGCGATTTCTTCTACACCTTCGCGCCCGAGGACGTCGACCGCAACGATCTCGTCGAAAGCCTGGGCGTCAGGCACGAGATGATGCGCGCCTCGATCAAGCGCTGGCCGACCGGAGGCCCCATACAAGGCCCGATGCAGGTGCTGCACGAGCTCATCGAGCGCCACGGCATCAAGGCCGCGCAGGTCGCGAAGGTCGTCATGCGCCTGTCCGACACCGAGCTCGACATCGTCAACGGCCGCGACATGCCGGACATCTGCCTCCAGCACCTGATCGCGCTCATGCTCGTCGACGGCAAGGTCTCGTTCAGGACCACGCACGACTACGCGCGCATGCGCGATCCGAAAATCCTCGCGGTGAGAAAGCTCGTCGAAGTGGTCGGCGAGGAATCGATGCGCGATCCGCAGCGCCGCTGGAACGCAGGCGTAGAGATCCGTCTCAAAGACGGCCGCACCCTCACGAACGAGACCAAGGCGGCCAAAGGCAGCTTCGCGAATCCGATCGAGCGGCCGGAGCTCGAAGTGAAAGCGGTCGACCTGATCGCGCCGGTGCTCGGAAAACAAAAGACCGCGGCGCTGCTTTCGGCGCTATGGAGCCTCGACAAGCTCGACAACGTGAGAAAGCTGAGGAGGCTCTACCAGAAGTAGGACGCGGGCTCGGGATCGTTCCTCATCACGTCGCGACAGGACGGCACGATACGGATGCGGGTTCCGTAGCCTGCGCCATCGCTCCGAGCAGCACCGGCACTTCATGTGCGCCCGCAACGGTGACTTTGCCGTTGAAGACGAAGAACGGCACGATGTCGATGCCTGCATTGCGGGCTTCGAGCTCCAGCCGTTCGACCGCCGGCACGTCGGTCGCGCTCGCCAGGTATTCAGCGACCTGGCGCCAGTCGAACCCCACCGCCGAGGCGAGGTCGGCCAGCGCCTCGTGATCGTTGAGACTGACGCCCTGCTCGAAGAACGCCCTGAACAGCGCTTCCACCATCGCATCCTGCGAGCCCTGCCGCTGCGCGCAGCCGCTGAGCCGATGGGCGTCGAGGGTGTTGGGCTGCACGGTGATGCGATCGAACTCGAACGCGACGCCCAGCCGCCGACCCAAGGCCGTCATCTGTTCCTGCTTTCGCGGATCGGGACCGGCCGGACCGTGCTTGCATTCCTGATGCTCGCGCCGCGACATGCCTTCGGGCGGAATCTCGGGGTTCAACTGGAAAGGCAGCCAGCGCACGATCGGCTCGGGTTCGCCGGCATGCTCTTCCTTCCACACATCGAGCGCGGCTTCCAGCCGGCGCTTCCCGATGTAGCACCAGGGGCAGACGAAGTCGAAAACGACGTCGATGCGCAAGGGCTCGGTCATGTCCATCTCCAGTGCGTGTACGCTGCGCGCAGTTTAAAACAAAGCCCGAGCGCCTCGCTGCTCGACGTGGCAAACTGCAGCCCGGCGACACGATCTCGGCAACGCACTCCGTCAAACCAGGGAGCAGCGTCATGAAAACCATCCTGTCCTGCATGTTCGCTGCATTGTCATTGGCCCCGACATCGCTGGTGGCGCAGAACCCGCGTCCCGCCTGCGTATTGATGGCGGCTGTCGATCTCAAGCCGCTCCTCGGAGCGGACCACGAGGCGCCGGCGCCTTATGGCGACTCGGCCTGCGTCGCGAAGTCGAAAACGCCCGGCCGCCTGGTGCTGCTCGCCGTCATCGACAAGCCGAATGCAGAGCTGAAGAAAGACCTCGCCGCATTCAAGAAGCAGATGAGCGCACCGGAAGCCGCACAGGCAATGACGCTCGCGCCTGCCCCGGAGTTCGGCCCCGAGGCGTACTCCACTCGCGAGAAGGGCGAGCGAAGTGCGGCCGACATCACCGCGCTGAAAGGCAACAAGTCGGTCAACCTGACGCTGAACTGGTCGAAAGGCCCGATCACCGACCCGATCTTCAAGCAGCTGCGCGATCTGATGACGTCGGTCCTCGCCAGGCTACCCTGAGGTTTGTTATAGGAGAACCGTGATGAAAGTCGGATCGAACGACTACACGTACGAGCTCGTCGAGGACTTTGCCAAGCTGCCCGAGGGCGAAAGCTTCGGCCTGATCAGCAGGCTTACGACCGATTCCAAAGGTCGGCTGTACGTGTTCCAGCGCAAGGACCCCGCCGTGCTGGTTTTCGACACGGACGGGAAATTCCTGCGTTCGTGGGGAAGCGGCGAATTCAAGCGCCCGCACGGCTTCAGGATCGTCGACGACCTCGTTTACCTGACCGACCAGACCGATAACGTGGCGATGGTCTACACGCTCGACGGCAAGCTCGTCCGGCAGTTGGGCACGCGCGGCCAGGCTTCCGACACCGGCTGCGAGGACTGGCACAACCTCCCCTTGCGGGCGGCAGGGCCGTTCAACCATCCGACCGAGATCATGCCGGGACCGTCCGGCGATCTCTACGTGACCGACGGCTATCGCAACAGCCGGGTCCATCGCTTCACCAAAGACGGCGAGCTGATCCAGTCATGGGGACAACCCGGCAAGAGCGCGCCGGGCGAGTTCCATCTGCCTCACAGCATGGCGATCTCCCCCGACGGCACGTTGTACGTGAGCGACCGGGCGAACTCGCGCGTGCAGATCTTCACGCCGGACGGCAAGTCGATCGGCATGTGGACCGGAATGGGCGGCCCGAACGACATGGCGAGAGACGAGGACGGAATCTTCTATCTGCTGGAGCAAAAGACCGCGACGAGCGGCCCGTCGGTCAGCGTACGCGACGCCAACGGCGCGGTACTGACCCGCTGGGAGATGCCTCACGCGCACGGCATGGGCATCGATTCGGGCGGCAACATCTATGTCGGACGCACCAAGGAGCTTCGCGTCGACAAGTACGCAAGGGTGCATTGAAGGCTTCCGCCGTTGCCGCAGGAGGGCTGCGATGACTTTACGAGTGAGGCGTGTCGTGACCGGACACGACACGAACGGCAAGGCGGTCATCGCCAGCGACGAGACGCTGACCGCGGTCCCACGCCGCATCGGCGGCAACATCACCGGCTGCGAGATCTGGTCGACCGATCGCATGCCCGTCGACAACTCGCGCGAAGCCGACGCGGCGCAACGGGCGGGCTTTGTCGTGCGCCACAACTACGTGGGCAACGGTCAGGGCACGACGTGCCGCATCACCGAGTTCGCGCCCGGTCACGGCCGTTTTCCCCATCGAACCGAGACCGTCGACTACGCGATCCTGTTGTCGGGCGAGATCGACCTCGAGCTCGACGGCGACGAGGTCGTGCACCTGAAAGCCGGCGATGTGGTCGTCCAGCGCGGCACCCTGCACACCTGGATCAACCACGGCCCGGTACCGGCGGTGTTCGCGTTCATCCTGATCGACGCCAATCCGGCCGAGGCGGACGGGGAATTGTTGCGCACCGTCTATTGAGGCTGTGACTGCGCGCGGTGCGTTATCACGCACCCTGGGGCCGCCGGTTACGGCTCCTCGAGCTGCAGGGTGAGCGGCGCGTCCGGGGCCGCCGCGGGCGCGGGGTTCTGCACCTCGAGCTTTTGCATCCGCGCCTGCTCGAACTCGTTGCGCCGTTCCTCCTGCTTCGCGAGCTCCTCTTGGCGCTGCTTTTCGAGCTCCGCGGCCGCGCGCTCCTGATCGAAAGAGAGCTCCGCGCCGCCCGGCGATGCAGGCTCTCCGCGCTGGCTCTTGAGCTTGATGTTGAGGCGAAGCTCGTTCGTCGAGTCGGCGTTGCGCAGCGCTTCCTCGTAGGAGATCAGCCCGTCGTTGTACAGGTCGAACAGCGCCCAGTCGAAGGTGCGCATGCCGAGCTCGCGCGACTTGCCCATGAGCGCCTTGATCTCGTGAAACTCGCCCTTGAAGATGCGCTCGGCGATCGTCGGGGTGTTGATGAGGATCTCGACCGCGGCGATGCGGCCGTTCCCGTCTATCGTGCGCACCAGGCGCTGCGACACGATCGCGCGCAGGTTCGCGGAGAGGTCCATCAGGAGCTGCTGACGCCGATCTTCCGGAAAGAAGTTGATGACGCGGTCGAGCGTCTGGTTCGCGTTGTTCGAATGCAGCGTCGCCAGACACAGGTGCCCGGTCTCGGCGAACGTGATCGCGTGCTCCATGGTCTCGCGGTCGCGGATCTCGCCGATGAGGATCACGTCGGGCGCCTGGCGCAGCGTGTTCTTGAGCGCCTGGTGCCACGACAGCGTGTCGATGCCCACTTCGCGATGGGTGACGAGCGACTGCTTCGACTGGTGCACGTATTCGACGGGGTCCTCGACCGTGATGATGTGGCCGGCGCTCGTGCGGTTGCGATGGTCGATGAGCGCAGCCAGCGAAGTCGATTTGCCGGAGCCCGTGCCGCCCACGACGAGCACGAGGCCGCGCTTCGCCATGATGATCTCCTTGAGGACCTCGGGCAGCCCGAGCTTCTCGAAGTGCGGGATCTCGTTCGCGATCGTGCGGATCACCATGCCGACGTGCTGCTGCTGCACGTAGACGTTGACCCGGAACCGCGACACGCCCGGGATCGAGATCGCGAAGTTGCACTCGA
The DNA here is from genome assembly GCA_036262035.1 of Burkholderiales bacterium. Classification (NCBI taxonomy): domain Bacteria; kingdom Pseudomonadati; phylum Pseudomonadota; class Betaproteobacteria; order Burkholderiales; species Burkholderiales bacterium. The sequence goes on from DATAJS010000020.1 coordinate 10,002, forward strand.
GCTCTTTCGCGAACTCCTCGCGCTGGCGCTCGTTCATCATCGCGTGCGCGAGCTTGGCCGTGACCTCGCCGGTGAGCTTCTGCTGCGTGAGCGGACGCATCGCGCCGTGCGCTTTCATGCTCGGCGGAAAATCGTGCGAGATGAAAAGGTCCGATCCTCCCGCCTGGCTCATCCCGGCGAGAAGCTTGTGCATGTAGGCTCGCGCCTGTTCTTCCGTGAGTTCCGACATGACCGCAAGATGAGAGGAAACCTCACGCAATAACGGCCGCCGTGCCGGAAACTGTAGCTAGACCGGCGAGAACAGGGCCTTCCCCGCGAAGTGCGCGTTCAGGTTTTTGAGGATGGTCCCGGTCGCCGCGCTCTGCGCTTCGGGCGCGCGGCCGGCGACGTGCGGCGTGATCACCACGTTGTCCAGCGCAAGCAGGTCTTTCAAGAGCGGCGGCACGCCGGGCTCGCCTTCGAGCACATCGAGCCCCGCACCGGCGATCCGCTTGTCGCGCAGCGCATCGAGCAGCGCCCGGGTGTCGACGACGGTGCCGCGGCTCACGTTGACCACGTAGCCTTTCGGCCCGAGCGCCTCCAGCACTTCGGCGTTGACGAGGTGCTTGGTGCCCGCGCCGCCCGGCGTGGAGGACACGAGAAAGTCCGCCCACTTCGCAAGCTCCACGGCGCTCGCGAAATAGCGATGCTCAGAGCCCGCGACCTCCGAGCGGTTGTGATACCCGACCTCCATGTCGAAACCGTCGGCTGCGCGGTGCGCGATGCGACCGCCGATCTTGCCCATGCCGAGGATGCCCAGGCGCTTGCCCGAGATCGTCGGCGTCTCCACGCGCCACTGCTCCTGCCAGCCGCCGTCGCGCACGAAGCGATCGGCCTTCAGCACGTGCCGCGTCGCCGCCATCAGCAGCATCATCGCGGAGTCGGCCACCGCGGGCGCGTTGGTATCGGGCGAGTTCGCGACCGCGATGCCGCGGCTGCGCGCAACCCCCATATCCACCGCCTCGTAGCCGGCGCCGACGGCGCAGATCAGCTCGAGCTTGGGCAGCAATTGCATCTCCGCACCGCTGATGCCGCCGCGGCCGTTGGTGAGCACCGCCCTCGCCTTTTCCCCCGCGGCGCGCAGCGCCTCGTCGCGCGTTGCGTATTTCTTGCCTTCGATCAGCTCGTATCCCGCCGCGGCAAGCGCCGCGGCGCGCTCGGGCGAGATACCCACCAGCGCCAGCACACCGATACCCATGTCCCGCTCCTTTGTTCGCCGCACGAGATTGGCCGCGCGCGCAGCGCCGGTCAAGCGACCACGATGCGGAATGAAACGCCCCGTACGGCGCACGCGTACGGGCAAACGCAGCCCGGATGACGAACTTCGCGGTATAGTCGTCGCATCGCTGGAGGACCATCGATGGACGCCGCACCGCACACCGTTCTCGAAAAAACACCGGCCCTGTCCGAGCGGCAGCTCGTCGAGCAATGGCTCGGCCGCTTCGACGTGGCGCTGCAGAGCGAAAGCCGCGCGTCGCTCGCGCAGCTCTTCGCGGCGGAGAGCCACTATCGCGACCTCGTCGCGTTCACATGGTCCATCACGCCCAAGGCCGGGCCGGCCGAGATCGCCGCCGTGCTGATCGCCAACCAGCCACGGACCGGGGCGCGCGGCTTCTCCATCGCCGAAGAACGCACGCCGCCGCGCCGCGTCGCGCGCGCCGGCACCGATGTGATCGAAGGCATCTTCAAGTTCGAGACCGGGCTGGGACGCGGCTTCGGCGTGGTGCGCCTGCTCGCCGCCGATCCGTCGAAAGCTTTCCAGCTCATGACGAGCCTGCACGAGCTCAAGGGCTTCGAGGAAAAGATCGGCAGCCGCCGGCCGACCGGCGAAGCGTATTCGCGCAACTTCGGCGGCACCAACTGGCTCGACCAGCGCATCGCGGCGCAGCGCTACGACGACCGCGAGCCGACGGTGCTCGTCGTCGGCGGCGGTCAGGCGGGGCTGTCGCTCGCGGCGACGCTCGGCCGCATCGGCGTCGACACGCTGGTGGTGGATCGGCTGCCGCGCGTGGGCGACTGCTGGCGCACGCGCTATCACTCGCTCGCCCTGCACAACAGCACCGAGGTCAATCACCTGCCCTACATGCCCTTCCCGGTCTCATGGCCGCTCTACCTGCCGAAAGACATGCTCGCGGACTGGTTCGAAGCGTACGCGTGGGCGATGGAGATCAACTTCTGGACGAGCACCGAGCTCGCTCGCGCGTCGTACGACGAAGCGCAATCGCGCTGGAACGCGACGGTGCGCAACAACCAGACCGGTGAAGAGCGCACCCTGCATCCGAAGCATCTCGCGTTCGCGAGCGGCCTCGTCGGCTTCCCCTTCAGGCCGGAGCTGCCGGGGCTGAGCGACTTCAAAGGCGCGGTGATCCACACCGCCGAGTTCACCAACGGCGCGGAATGGCGCGGCAAGCGCGCGCTCGTCATCGGCACCGGCACCAGCGGCCACGACGTCGCGCAGGACCTGCACGCCAACGGCTGCGACACGACCATCGTGCAGCGCGGCTCGTGCACCGTGGTCTCGATCAACCCGTCGGCGAAGCTCGTCTACGGCATCTACACCGGCGTCCCGGTCGAGGACGGGGATCTCTTCGCGAGCACCAATACCAAGCCGATCGTCAAGAAGAACCTTCAGATCCTCAACGCGAAGATGCAGGAGTTCGACCGCAAGACGATCGACGGGCTGATCGCGCGCGGCTTCAAGTACGACCCGGGCGAGGACGGCGCCGGGCACCAGTGGAAGGTGCGCACGCGCTACGGCGGCTACTACCTCGATGCCGGCTGCGCGCAGCTCATCATCGACGAGGAAGTGGGGCTGCTCCAGTTCGACCGGATCGAGCGGTTCGTCGAGAACGGCGCGCGGTTGAAAGACGGCACGGTGAAGGAAGTCGATCTGATCATTCTCGCGACCGGCTTCTATGGCCAGCAGGCGCTCGTCGGCGAGCTCATCGGCGAGGACGTCGCCGAGAAGGTCGGACCGGTGTGGGGTTTCGCGCCGGACGGCGAGATGAGCAACATGTGGAAGCGAACGAAGCAGGAAGGGCTGTGGTTCGTCGGCGGCAGCTTCGCCAACTGCCGGACCTACTCGCGGTACGTCGCGATCCAGATCAAGGCGATCGAGGAAGGTCTGCTGCCGAAGGCGCTGGAGCCCTGACCGGCTCGGGCGCGGCGCTCCTCAAGGCGACGACATTGCGCTTCGCCGGCCGCTCGGACACGAGCGACTCGATGCTGTCGCTTACCAATTCGGTGATCACCTGCCGCACCTGACCGTCGGTCAGCACGTCGTCGAGCACGCCCGATGGCCTGCACAAGACGTCCGCGCTGCGGACGATCGCCTTCCAGTCGATCCCGCCCGAACGCCTCGTCCAGACCGCGGAGTAGTCGTAGATGATCCCGTCGCGCTTGATGCTGCCGTTGTAGATGATGTTCATGGGCGCCTCGGGGCCCGTAAAAACCCCCATGCCCCTTAACGGCTCCGCCGCCGCCCTTCTTTAGTGCGCGCCATGCCACGAGCATGCGGCGGCGCATCATCGAAAGCGCCCTACGCGCTCTTGCGCAGCGATTTCCAGGTCGACGTCGCGTAGGCGATCATCTCGCCGTTCGCGTCGACCAGCTCCGAGCGCAGCGCCGAAATGCTCCTGCCATGGCGCAGGAAGCGCGCGGTGCAGGTGAGCAGGCCTACGCGCGCGACGCTGAGGTACTGCACCTTCATCTCCAGGGTCGCACCCGGGCCGCTGCGCCGGTACAGGAGATGGCCCATCGAGACGTCGAGCACGAACGCGATGACGCCGCCGTGCAGCCCGCCCTGCGGGTTGTGCATGAAGTCTTTGACCTCGAAGGTGATGCGGCACTCGTCTTCGGTGTACGCGATGTCCATCCCGTAGAGGCGCATCAGGAAGAACTCGCCGAAGTCCTGCTTGTGGGTGGCCAGCGCGTTCTCGAATGCCTCGCGCGCGACCGCCTCGTTCACTTCCGCCATCGTTTGCCCGCCTTTTCGAAAAGGCGGTAAGACTAGCACCTCGCGGGCGCCTACGCGCCGCTCAGGCCTTGGTCATGATGAGGAAGAACGGACTGTGCGCGCCCGCCGTCGCCCCCGTGACCGCGGTGCCGCCGTCGAGCTTGCCCGCCGCCTGGCGGTCCTGCACCCACGCGTCGTAATGGGTCGGCGTGATGTACATGCGCTTGTTGTGCAGGTCGGCGACGAGGCGCACGTAGCCCGGCTTGGCGAGATTGTTGTCCGCGACGAAATACTCGCGGTATTGCACGCCGTTGCCGGGCGGCGCCGGCAGGTTGCCGTCGCGGTCCTCGTGATCGGTCGGCTGCCGGTAGCCGTTCTGGAGGTCCTTGTCGTTGTCGGTCTTGATCGACCCGATGACGGTGAGCAGCTTGCCGCCGACGACGTCCTTCAACGCGCTCAGGTTCACGTTGTAGATCGGCAGGTTCGACGTGCGGCCGGAGAGCGTGGTCGTGGTCGTGGCGATCTTCTTGATCGCGTTGCCGTTGTTGGTGTTGGCCAGATGGTCGATCGGCATGCGGCGCTCCGTGGTGGGATCGAGCCCCGATCGTAACTCACTGCGCTTCGACGCCCGCCGACTTGAGCGCGGTCTTCCATACCGCGACCTGGTCCTTGATGTACGCGCCGAGCGCCTCCGGGGTCGACGATTTCGCCATGAAACCGTGCCGCAGCATCAGCTCTTTCACCGTGGGCTTGTCGAGGACCGCGACGACCTCCTTGTTCATGCGGGTCACGATAGTCGCCGGCAGCCGCGGCGGCCCGACCAGCCCGAACCACGGGCCGATCGGCAGCTTGGGCTGGCCGACCTCGGCGAACGTGGGCACGTCGGGCATCAGCGGGCTGCGCTCGTTCAGCGTCGTCGCGAGCACTCGCAGCCGGCCCTCCTTCACGTGCGCGGCCGTGTTGGTCGACGTGCCGAAGAGCAGATGCACGCGCCCGGCGAGCAGGTCCGGGATCGCGTCGGGCTCCGACTTGTACGGCACCGCGTGCATCGCGATGCCGTTCGCCGTCGCGAACAGCGCGGTCGCGACGAGCGCATAGGTGTTGCCCGCCGGATAGTTGATCGCATTCGGACGTGTCTTGGCGTGGGCGATCAGCTCGGGAATCGTCTTCGCCGGAATCGACGGATGCACCACGATGAAGAAGGTGTTGTCGCCGAGATAGCTGATCGGCGTGAAATCGGTGAGCGGATCGTACGGCGGGGTCTTGCGCAGGCTGGGCACCACCGCGAGCGCGCTGTTCGAGCCGAAGAGGAAGGTGTAGCCGTCGGGCGCCGCGCGCTTGAGCTCCAGTCCCGACAGCGCGCCGTCGGCGCCGGGCTTGGGCTGCACGACCACCGGCTGGCCCAGCGAGTGCGTGAGCTCATGCCCCGCGATCCGCGCGAGCGCGTCGCTGGCCGAGCCGGGGCCGAAGGAGATGATGAAGCGGATGGGCTTGGTGGGATAAGGCTGGGCGGCGGCCGCAACCGCGGCCAGGGCGAGAACGGCAGCAACCAGGGTTCGCATCGAGAACCTCCGTCAGTACCGCGTGCGGGAGAATAGGATACCCTTGACGGCTACCACGAAGGAGGACGATTGGACACCATCCGCATCCAGTTCACGCTGTTCTCGGCGTTCTATTCCCCGCTCATCTCGACGATGTCGGGCGGTTTCCTGAAAGCCGAAGGTCTCGATCCCGAGTGGTCGGTCGCCAAGCCCGGCGTATCGGCGCTGGCGGCGCTCGAAGACGGCTCGGCGCACGTCGTCCAGTCCGCGCTGAGCCAGGGGTTCACCACGCTCAACAAGGGCGAGACGAATACCGCCCTGCACTTCGCGCAGATCAACGAGATGGACGGCTTCTTCCTCACCGGGCGCGCGGCCGATCCCGGTTTCTCGTGGAAGAAGCTCGAAGGCGCGCAGCTCGTGATGTTCAAGGGCGGGCAGCCGCTCGACATGTTCAAGTACGCGTGCCACAAGGCCGGGATCGACTTCGCGAAGATCGACGTGATCCCGTTCGGCAGCGCCGCGGAGATCGACAAAGCCTTCCGCGAAGGGCGAGGCGCGTATGTCCAGCAGCAGGGGCCGTATCCCCAGCAGCTCGAAGCCGACGGTGTCGGGCACGTCGTCGCCCAGGTCGGGCCGCAGATCGGGCCGGTGGGATTCTCGAGCCTGGCGGCGAAGCGCGAATGGCTCGCATCCGACATGGCGAAAGCGTTCATGCGCGCCTACCGCAAGACCCGCGATTACATGAACGACACGCCCGCCGCCGAGATCGCCCGGGCGCAAAAGCCGTACTTCAAGGACACCGACGAGCGCGTGCTCGCCGACTGCATCGCGACCTACCAGCGCCTGGGCTGCTGGACGCGCCATGCCGAGATCACGCAGGCGGCGTACGAGAAGACGCTCGACGTCTACGAATACAACGGCCTGCTGAAGCAGCGCTGGCCTTACGAGCAGGTGTGCGCGCGACCGCCCGCATGACCTGATCAATCCGATTTAATCCGGGTCAGAGTCACATTTCGCCGGATTAATCTGACTCTGACCCGGATTTTGGGAGGGAACCATGCCGTTCTACGAAAAAGGCAACATCCGCATCCATTACGAGGAAGCCGGCAAGGGCTTTCCGCTGCTCGTGATACCCGGCGGCGGGCTCAATTCGACCATCGGGTGGGTGTCCAACGGCGCCCCGTTCGACGCGATCGCCGAGCTCGGGAACGAGTACCGCGTCGTCACGTCCGACCTGCGTTACGCACCGAGCGGGCAGTCGACCGGACCGCTCGACGTCGAACGGCCGTGGGACTCGATCACCGACGACCAGCTCGCGCTGATGGACCACATCGGTGCGCAGCGCTTCATGGTTCTGGGCTACTGCATCGGCGGGCCGATGATCTGGAACCTCATCCGCCGCGCGCCCGACCGCGTGGTCGCCGCGGTGCTGTCGCAGCCGAGCGGCTGGCGCAAGGAGCTGCCCAATCTTTCCTACGAGAGCAATATGAAAGGCTGGGGACCGGACCTGGTGAAGAAGCGGCCGGAGATCACCATGGAGCAGATCGACAGGTTCCTGACCAGCATGTACCGCGGCCCGCGCCAGGATTTCGTCTATACCGTGTCGCGCGACTTCGTGCGCTCGGTCAAGACGCCGCTCCTCGTCATGCCCGACGATTCGCCCCCGCACCCGTTCACCACCGCGATGGAGTCGGTGATGCTCGCGCCGAATTCGGAAGTGAGCATCTTCCCGTGGAAGGAGCCCAGGGACCGCATCCCGATCGCGGTGCGCCAGGTGCGCTCGTTCCTGCGCGCGCACGCGCCCCTGCCGGCCTGATTGGGGTCAGGTCCACATTTCTTAAATGTGGACCTGACCCCGTTTAATCAGCGGTCGAAGAGCGCGAACGTCCAGACCGAGCCGCCGAGCGGGATGTCCGGCAGGCCGCGGCGCACGGAGTTCGAGCCGCCGAGTCCCGACAGGATCGTCACGTACTGCCTGCCGTCCCTGGTCCACGTGATCGGCTGCGCGTTGATGCCCGATCCGGTCTTGAACGTCCACACCACTTCACCGGTGTCGGCGTCGACCGCGATGAAGTCGCCGCTGTGCTTGCCGGTGAAGAGCAGCCCGCCGCCGGTCGCGAGCATCGCCGAGGCGATCATTTCCCCCTTCAAAGGGGTGCGCCATTTCGCCTTGCCCGTCAGCGGATCGATCGCTTCGATGTGGCCCGCGATCGTCTCGGACGTGACCGGCGAGTTGATGTTCTCCACCGACTGGTAGCGCACGCCCGCCTTGTACGGCTGGTACGGCGTGAAGCGGTAGGTCGAATAGCCGTGGTTGGTGTTCGCGTACAGCAATCCGGTGCTCGGGTTGAACGCCGCGTGCGGCCAGTTCTTCGCGCCGCGGATGCCGGGCCACAGCTCGACGGTCTCGCCCGCGCGCAGCTTCTTCGACACTTCCGATTCGACCGGCCGGCCGGTCGCCATGTCGATGCGGTCGGCCCAGTTCACCTTGGCGAAAGGCTGCGCGGAGATGAGCTGGCCGTTGGTGCGATCGAGGACGTACAGGAAGCCGTTGCGCGAGAGGTTCATCGCGACTTTTCTCGTCTGGCCGTTCACATTGAGATCGGCGAGGATGATCTCCCAGGTGTCCCAGTCCCAGATGTCGTTCGGCGCGAGCTGGTAATGCCACGCGATCTCGCCGGTCCTGGGCTTGATCGCGAGGATCGACGCGACGTAGAGATTGTCGCCGCGGCGGTTCGCCGGGTTCCACGCCCCCGCGTTGCCGGTGCCCCAGTACACGAGATCGAGCTGCGGATCGTACGAACCGGTGATCCACGTGCTCGCGCCGCCGCGTTGATACGAAGTCGGCGGATCCCACGTGTCGTGCCCTTTCTCGCCCGGACCCGCGGTGGTGTAACGCCGCCACAACTTCTTGCCGGTGGCCGGATCCCAGCCGTCGAGGAAGCAGCGCGCGCCGAACTCGGCGCCCGAGCAGCCGGTGATGACCACGCCGTTGGCGACCAGCGGCGCGACGGTGAGCGAATAGCCCTCCTTCCACTCCGCGACCTTCTGCTTCCAGAGCTGCTTGCCGGTCTTCTGGTCGAGCGCGATCACGTGCGCGTCGAGCGTGGTGCGGAACACTTTCCCGTCGTAGATCGCGACACCCTTGTTCGAGACGCCGCAGCACACCACCGACGGCGTCTTCGGGTCGTACTCGACCTCGGTGCGCCAGATCATCCTGCCGGTGACCGCGTCGAGCGCGTAGGTCCAGCGCGCGTTCGAGACGTACATCACGCCGTCGTACACCATCGGCTGCGCCTGCTCGCCCAGATCGTTCTGGAGGGAGACGTTCCAGACCGGCACGAGGCGCTTCACGTTGCCCTTGTTGATCTGCGACAGCGGGCTGTAACGGTTGTGGTTGTAGCTCATGCCGTAGGTCACGACGTCGTCGGTGTTCTTCCCGGCGCCCGTGAGCTCGGCTTGGGTGGGACCGGCCCCGGTCCCGGCGCGCGGCGGCGCCGGTTGCTGTGAATTGTCGGTGGCGGCGCAGGCGGCGAGCAGCAAAAGACTGGCGAACAGCGTGCTTCTCATGATTCCCCCCTTAAAGGAAACGTGACCAGACACTGCTCCCGCAGAGTAGCGCCGCCGAGGCGCAGGGACAACGGGGATCGTCAGCCGGTCACTGTCCGGTTTTTCCCGGCGCGCCGACACCCGAAAAAACAAGGCCGGGTCTCCCCGGCCTTGTTGGTCAACGCATAGCCCTCGAGCGCTTTCTTCCCGAGCTCCACGACAGGCAGCTCCGACACGTTGAGGAGCTGCTGCAACGCCTTGGGGTCGATGTCCTCGGTCCACACTTTCACGGGGACGAGCCCTTGGTCGAACGTGAGCTGTATGCCCATCTCGAATCCTCGAAAAACAAAAAGCCCCGGGACTGAAAGTCGCCAGGGCTTCGTTCGACGGCAGCGCGCCGCCCACTGAGACCTGACCTGGAGATGTGCGCATACGCTCCAGGCCCGGGGGTGTCCTGTGAGCGTCAGCGAATGCGTGGTAGCCGGTTCATCGAATTCCTTTGTTGCACGCACATGCCGTATGCATGGCATGGCGCAAGGTGCGGGATTCTACGGAGCGATCTCGTCTTGTCAAGCGCTTCGTCCTACCCCTGCTTCGCAAACCAGCGGCTGACGCCCCAGGTGATGAGACCGAACACCACGACGATCGCCCCGAGGATCCAGTAGCTGATCTCGTCGGGGTTCTCGATCCAGCGCTTGATCTGGTGGCCGAAGATCGTCGTCGCGAGCACGCCCGGCAGCATCGCCACCACCGTGCCGGCGGTGTAATCCCACAGCTTGATGCGTAGCGCCCCCGCCATGATCCCGTCCAGCGTAAAGGGCGTCACCGGCGTGGTGCGCCAAGCGACGACCGCGAGGAAGCCGTGCTTGCGCAGCTTGGTGCCCATCTGGTCGAGCTTGTCGCCGGCGAGCCGCTTCACCGTCGCCTTCGGCAGCGCGCGGCCGGCGTAGTACGTCGCCCACGCCGCGACGGTGATGCCGAGCATGCTGTACACGAAGCCGAGCCGCGGTCCGAACGCGATCACCGTGAACAGCGTCAGCAGCGGCCGCGGGAACATGACGAACGACGCAGGCACGTACGCGAGCACGACGGCGATCGGCGCCCACCACGTGCCGCCGACCGCTTTCGCCCAGCCGCCGACGCGCGCGGTCGTGATGTAGTCGGAGAGCGGCGTGTAACGCCACGCGGCGCCGAGCGCCGCCAGGAAGACCAGCGCCCCGATGATCTCCGCCCATGCGGGCTTGCGTTTCCGGCGTTGCCGCTGCGGCATCAGCGCCCGCGGGTGAGTTTCATCAGCTCCCCGATGTCTGCGACTTTCTCCAGCGCCATCACCTGCTCCGCCAGCGCCGCCGCGCGCTTCGCGCCGACGACCGGGCCCGCGAGGCTGTCGAACTTGGCGCGCATCTCGGCCTGGGACATCGCGTTCTGGATCGAGCCTTTGGGGTAATCGACCTGCGAGACCAGCGTGCGGCCGTCGCGCATCGTCGCGGTCAGGCGGCACGACACGCCGCGCGGCAGCGAAGCGTCTTCGGCGATCGAGGTCGCGTTCATCAGGCGCTTCACCTCGGTATTGCGGATGTTGCGGTCGCTGTATTGCTTCAGCAGGGCCTGCCCTTCGATCAGCGCCACCGCCACCGAGAACGGCAGCGACACCTGCGCTTCGTGATAGGTGCGCGGCGCCTTGTTCTGGTGGTATTTCGCCCAGTCGGGGTGGCGCAGGAAGTCGATCTTCACCACGTCCTTCGCGGCCGCGCCCTGCGCGCGTACCGCCAGCGCGCAGTCGATCGCGTTGTGGATCGGCCTCGCGCACGAGTACGGCTTGAACTCGATCAGCAGCTCGTACGGCCGCTTGAGGTCGGCGACGAGCGCCTCCGGATCGGTCGAATCGCTGAACGCGGCCAGAAAGCCGCGCTCGCCTTCGAAGATCGTGTCGGCGCCGGTGAAGCCGAGCTGCGCCATGCGGGCGGCGGTCACGCCGTTGCGCGCGGTCGGACCGGGATTGAAACGCTTTTGCATCGAGGGGCCGTACATCTCCATCAACCCGGATGCCTGTGCACCCGCCATGCCCAGCGCGGAGGTGAGCCTGTCCTTGGAGAGCTTGAGGAGCTTGCCCGCGGCGACCGTCGCGCCGAAGACGCCGCAGGTCGGCGTGGTGTGGAAGCCGCGGTTACGCAGGCTGGGATTGGTCGCGCGGCTCGCGCGCTCCATCATCTCGCAACCGGCGGCGAGCGCGGTGAGAAGCTGCCTGCCGTCGGCGCCGGCGTATTCCGCGGCCGCGAGCGCGGCCGAATACACCGGCGGGCTGAAGTGGAAGAGCGCCAGCACGTCGATGTCGTCGAGCTCGATGCTGTGCGAGGAGATCGCGTTGGCGAAAGCGGCCATCGTCACGTCGACGCGCGCGCCGTCCCCGATGAGGCTCGCCTCGCGCTTGCCGCCGTGCTCCCGCGCGAAGCGCTGCGCGATCTCGCCGCTCTCGCTGTGGCTGCCCGCGATCGCGACGCCGAGATAATCCATCAACAGCCGCTTGACCGCCTCGCGAGAGGGCCTGTCGACGTCGTTGAGCTTGAGCTTGCTGAAGCGCTCCGCGAGGCGCTGCGCGTGGGTGGCTTTTTCCATGGCTCGTCCCATCAGCGGCTCGATAGCGCGCTTGCGCTTTCCGCGCGCGCGCTCGCGTGGGGCTGCTCGGCCGCCGCATGGCGGCCCGCCAGGCGGCCGAAGGTGATGCCTTCGGCAAGATTGCCTCCGCCCTGGTACACGAACTGGAACACCGAGCAGATCTCGCCCACCGCGTACAGGCGCGGTATCGGCCGGTCTTCCCAGTCGAGCACGCGGCGCTGCGCGTCCGCGCGCAGCCCGCCTTTGGTGTTCGGACCGCCCGGGTACAGCGGGATTGCGAAGAACGGCGGCTCCGCTACCGGGCCCATCGTCGCGGGCTCGCGCTCGAAATCGACGTCCTTGCGCTCCGCGCACAGGGCATTCCAGCGCTCGACCGCCTGCGTCAGCGCCGCCGCGTCCATCTTCTCCTTGTTGTCGGGGTGCTGCCGGATCTTCTGCGCCAGGATCTCGAGCGTGTCGCCCTGGAGGATCCATCCGTTGCGCAGCGCGTTCAGGTTGTCCTCGCCCCAGTCGATGCCGTTGTATGCCGCCGCGCCCACGCTGACGACCGGTCCGCGACGCATCATCACCGAGTCGAAGATCATCCATGAAGGAATGCGCGGGTAGCTCAGCGACGTGGTGTCGAACTGCAGCGCTTCCTTGTAGAAGATGTAGCGGCTCGGGTCTTTGGTGATGCGCCGCTCGGACGCGTAGCGCCGGCCCTGGTTGTCGACGACGATCTCGTTCGGCTTGCCCACGCCCGAGGTATTGAGGCCGATGCGCAGGCCGTGCCGGCGCTCGGGGATCGCGCAGATCACCCGTCCTGCGACGCTGCCGACGCGGCTCAGCGAGGCGCCGATGCGCAGCGCCATGCGGATGCCGTCGCCGGTGTTGGCGGGCGATCCGTAGAACGCCCAGCCTTCCAGCGCCGGCCCGTCGAGGAAGGCCTTGCGCATGCGCGCGTTGTACTCGTAACCGCCCGAGGCGATGATCACCGCGCGCCGCGCGCGATACGTCACGCGCTGCGACCCGCGCTCTGCGTGCACCCCCACGACCGCGCCGTCGCCGTCCACGATGAGGTCCTTCGCGCTCACACCGTAATGGATCGGGATCCGGCGCGCCTGCACGCCGGTGAGCATGCAGGCGTGAAACGCCTCCCCCGACTGCTTCTCCGCCTTGGCGCTCTCCGCGCTGCGGCCGGTCTTGGCATCCTCGTCGAACTGGCCGGTATACGTGCTGCGCACACAGGCATAGCCCGACTTCGCCGCGCCCGGAAATTCCGGGAACGCAGCGTTCGCCGACACCACCGCCTTGAACGCCGGATCGAGGCCGCGCATGAAGTCGGCGTTCTCCGGGGCATGCCGCGCCCACAGCTCGGCGAGGTCGTCGCCGAACTCGCTCTCGGCCTCGAGCTTCCCCGGGAGGTTGTCGCCGCTCATCATCGCTTTCGAGTACGCCTTGAGCGACTCGAAGTCCGCGCCGGGGTCGGGACTGTGAAACCCGCCCCCGCTCATGCGCGTATTGGAGCAGTGCGACGCTTCCGGCTGCTTCTCCAGAATGATGACGCCCGCGCCCGCGTCGGTGGCCTCGATCGCCGCGCAGCCGCCTGCGGCGCCGAAGCCGATGATGATCACATCCGCCTCGTATTCGGCGGTTTCGTTTGCTCTTGCAGTACTGAATGCTCCATCCATGAATCGAGACTTTCGCTGAGTAAGGTAAATCGGTATGCGGTTGGTGACAGGTATTAACGGCGCGGCATGACGTCGAGCCGCACCGCGATGCCCTCGAGCTCGCCCGAGGCCGCCGGATAGCGCTGCATCACCAGCGGATCGTGCCCCGGCACGATGTGGTCGGGAGAGTCGGCGAGCGCGTACAGGCGCTTGTAACCTTCGAGTACCTGGCCGATGTGGAACGTCGTCGGGAAGACCCGGCCTTTCTCGAAGTGCTCATAGTAATGGCTCGCATCGGACGCGAGCACGACCCAGCCGCGCTGGGTGTGCACGCGCGCGAACTGGAGGCCCATCGTATGGCCGCCGACGCGGTGCACCGTGATCCCCGGCGCGATCTCGTCGTCGCCGTCGTGGAACTGCGCGCGGTCCTCGTAGATCATGCGGATCACGCCGCAGACGTCGTCGACCTCGAAGCTGTGGCGAAGCTGCGGATGGCACATGTGGCGTCCCGTGACGAACGCCATCTCGTCGTCCTGGAGGTGGAACTTCGCCGCCCCGAAATCGGCGAACGTGCCGATGTGGTCGTAGTGCATGTGCGAGACGATGACGTCCTTCACGCCGTGGGAATCCACACCGAGCTTCGCCAGCCCTTCGGCGGGACTGCGCAGCACTTCGCGCTTCCTTTGCGCGCCGACCTTCGCCGTGAAGCCGACGTCGAGCACGTAGCTACGCCGGTCGTTGCGGATGAGCCACACGAAGTAATCCATCGGCATCGGCACGTCGTGCGCGTCGCCGCCGAGGAAGTGGTTGGTGCGCACCGCATTGCGCTGCGCATATTTGATCGCGAAGACTTCGTAAGTGGGCAGGGTCATGACTGCTCCTTCATTGAAAGCGGCGGTCGATCGAGAGCGCGACCATCGCGGCGTCGCGCAAACACGTCAGGAAATCGCCGGGCCTGTTCGCGTCGCCGACGATCGCGTACGGAACGCCGGCCTCCTCGCACAGGCTCGACGCCTCGCGGTCGGGCGCCGGGCCGATCGCGACGATGAGGAAATTGCCGATCTCGAGGCGTGTCGCGGTGCCGTCGGGCGCTTCGAGATCCAGCGCGCCGCCTTCGGCGCCGATGACGCGCGCTTCGGTCAGCACGCGCGTCCCGCGCTCGCGCACGCGCTCGATCAGCTCCATGCGGTTGTTGCGCGCCATGCCTACGGCGACGCCCGCGAGCGTTTCCACCACGGTGCAGCTTACCCCACGCGCGCTCAGGAGGTCCGCGGTCTCCATGCCGACCATGCCGCCGCCGATGATCGTGACCGCGGCGCCACGCGCAACACGCTCGGGCGCAGCGAGGACCTCCCATGCGTGCACGACGGCGATACTGCTGTCGAGCCGGCTCACGTCGAACGGACACGGCCGCGTACGCGCGCCGGTCGCGACGACGACGAAATCGGGCGCATGCTCGCGCAAAGCCTTCGCCGTCGCGGTCACGCCGCACCGGACCTGTACGCCGAGGTTCGCCAGCGACTCGACGCGATACGTCCAGACCGGCTCGACCTCGCGCTTGTCGGGCGCTGCGATGGCGAGCGGGATCTGACCGCCGGGGCGGTCGGCTTTCTCCCAGACCGCAACGCGGTGCCCGCGCGCCGCGAGCACGCGGGCGGCTTCCAGGCCGCTGACGCCGGCGCCGAGCACGAGCACGCGTTTCGGCGTCTTTGCCTGGCGTTCCGGAAAGAGCTGAGGCTCGGCGTATTCGAGCGCCTCGAACTCGGTGCCGATCGTCGGGTTGTGCACGCAGGCCACGTCCTTTTCGAGCGTGAGGCGCTCGAAGCAGACGTTGCACGCGATGCATTGGCGGATCGGCGCTTTCACTTCGCCGAACGCTTTGGCGCACCAGTGCGGGTCGGTATAGAGCGCGCGGCCGATCGAGACGAAATCGGCGCAGCCTTCGGCCAGCACCGCTTCGGCATCTTCCGGCGCCACCAGGCGGCCGGCGACGAACACCGGGATGTTCACCGCGGCCTTGATCGGCCTGGAGTAGTCGGCGAGGCAGCGCCGCGGGAACGACGGCGGCTGTATGCAGTACTTGGAGAGCTGCGGGCTCTCGTTGCTGCCGCCGGAGATGTCGAGCGCCGCGGCGCCGGCGCGCTCGAGCACGCGCGCGAGCTCGATCGTCTCTTCCAGCGGGTAGCCGCCGTCGGTGAACTCGATCGCCGAGAGCCGTATCACCAGCGGGAAATCGGGCAGCTCGTGCTTCAGCCGGGCTATCGTCTCCAGCAGGAAGCGCGACCGGTTCTCGAACGAGCCGCCGTAGCGGTCGGTGCGCTTGTTGATGCGCTTTGTTGCGAACTGCTGGAAGAGATAGCCGTTGCCCGCGTGCACCTCGACGCCGTCGTAGCCCGCCTGCATGAGCCGCCGCGCCGAGGCGACGAAGAGCTTCTGGATCTCGACGATCTCGGGAATGGTCAGCGGGCGCACCGCGTCGCCGGTGTTCGGGTTGTGCCACGGCGACGGGCCGACCGGCTCCATGTCGAGCACCGAGCGGCGCAGGAGCGCGCCGCGATGGTTGAGCTGCCCGCACACGTACGCGCCGTGCGCGTGGATCGCGTCGACGATGCTGGCGAGACCGGGAATGAAGCGGTCGTGATAGCAGCACAGCGAGTTGTGGTGCGGCCTCGCGTGCTCGGTCACCACCATCGCCTCGGTCATGATCATCCCGACGCCGCCGCGCGCGCGCTCCGCGTAGTACTGCTTGTCGCGCTCGGTGGAGAGGCCGTCGGTCGTGCTGTAGTTCGTCCCCATCGGCGCCATGATCACGCGGTTGCGCAATCGCATCGACCCGATGGCGCCGGGTGCGGCGAGATGCGGGTACGGCGCCCGGCTCACTTCAGTCCGCTCTGGCACCGGATTCCCTTGCGACCTTTTCCCACTTGCCGAGCTCCGCGCGCAGAAAGGCCGTGAAAGCGTCGGTCGAGCTTTGCAGGTACGTGTCGACGCCCTGTGCGCGAAGCTGCTCCTTGACGTCCGCCGCATTGACGGCCTGCGCGAGCGCGCCGTACAGCTTGTCGACGACGGGCTTCGGCGTTTTCGCGGGCGCCATGATGGCGAACCAGTTGACGGCGATGAGCCCCGGCATGCCCGCCTCGGCCGACGTCGGCAGGTCGGGCAGGAGCGGCGTGCGTTTCTCGGCCGTGATGGCGATCCCGCGCAGCTTGCCGCTCTTCACGAACGGCGCCAGCGCGGGCATGTCGATGATCATCCCGTGCACGTGGCCGCCCACCAGGTCGACAGCGGCGGGTCCCGCACCCTTGTACGGCACGTGCACCACGTTCACCTTGCCCAGCTTCTTGAACAGCTCGGTCGCGAGATGGGGCAGCCCGCCGTTGCCCGAAGACGCGAAATTGAGCTTGCCCGGCTGCGAGCGTGCGAGGGCCAGCAACTCCTTGAGGTTGCGCGCCGGCAGCGAGGGATGGATCGCCATCATCTCCGGCGTGCTCGCGATGGTCGTGATGCCGGCGAAATCGCGCACCGTATCGTAGGGGATGTTCGAAAAAGTGAACGGGCTGATGACGAGCGGGCTCGCGCTGCCGAGCACGATCGTGTAGCCGTCCGGCGCCGATTTCGCGACGTAATCGGTGCCGATCGTCGCGTTGGCCCCGGGACGATTCTCGACGACGACCTGCGCGCCGAGCAGCTGTGTCAGCTTGGGCGCGATGATCCGCGCGACGATGTCGTTCGATCCTCCGGGCGGGAACCCGACCACCAGGCGTATCGGCTTCGACGGATAGGTTTGCGCCGCTACGCCGAAAGCCAGCACAGACAACAGGACCAGCGATGAGAATTTGAACATGATTTTCCTCTGCGTCCTCTGCGTCCTCTGCGGTTAAAAACGCTTTTCTAGTCCACCTTCGCTCCGGAAGCTTTCACGACCTTGCCCCACCGCTCGTGCTCGCTCTTCATGAGCTGCCCGAACTGCTCCGGCGTGCCGAACGCGCGCGTCTGCCCGAGCTGGGCGAGACGCTTCACCACTTCCGGTGAGTTCAGCGCCTTGTGGATCGAGGCGTTGAGCGTGCTCACGACGTCGCGCGGGGTCGCGGCAGGCACCACGATGCCGTACCACTCGATCACGCTCGAAAGGTCCTTGTAACCCTGCTCGAGCGCGGTCGGCACGTCGGGTATCGCGGGATTGCGCTTGGTGTCCATCACCCCGAGCGCGCGCAGCCGGCCGGCGAGCACGTGCGGCACCGCGCCGGTCGGGTTGGAGAACATGATCGTCACGTTGCCCGCGAGAAGGTCGATCACCGCGGGACCGGCGCCTTTATAAGGGACGTGCAGCATGTCGGTCTTGGTCGTCAGCCTGAAGAGCTCGCCCGCCATCTGCGGTCCGGAAGAGGTCGAAGCGAAGGTGAGCTGCCCGGGATTGCGCCTGGCGAGCGCCTCCAGCTCTTTCATCGACTTCGCCGGCAGCGCGGGATGGACCACGAGCAGGAACGCCATCTCGGTCGCTTCGGTCACCGGCGCGAAATCGCGCAGCGTGTCGTAACCCGGATCCTTGTAGAGATGCGGATTGATCGTCAGCGCGCCCTGGTGGCCGAGGGTGATCGTGTAACCGTCGGGCGGCGCCTTGGCGCCCAGCGAAGTGCCGATGTTCCCCTGCGCGCCGGCGCGGTTGTCGACGAGGACTTGCTGGCCCCACATCTCGGCGAGCCTCGCGCCGAGCACGCGCGCGAGCGCGTCAGTACCGCCGCCGGGCGGGAACGGCACGATGAAGCGCACCGGCTTCGAGGGAAAGGATTCGGCGGCGAACGCAGGTGCGGCGCACGCGCAGGCAAGGGATGCGGCTATCAGCAGCGACTTCACGACTCTCCTCCTCA
This sequence comes from Burkholderiales bacterium, assembly GCA_036262035.1. Taxonomy (NCBI): domain Bacteria; kingdom Pseudomonadati; phylum Pseudomonadota; class Betaproteobacteria; order Burkholderiales; species Burkholderiales bacterium. Next base: position 28,219 of record DATAJS010000020.1, read on the forward strand.
GGTTGGGGGCCAGACCCCGGCTTCTTCGGGGTCTGACCCCGGTTTGTTTTAAGGGCGATGACCGTAACTCGGCGCTCCGGGCGTCATCGAGCCCGCGGCGACGTTCGCATACTCGCACAGGAGGCGCCGGGTATCGCGCGGATCGACGATCTCGTCGAAGTTGAACGCTTCGGCGGTCCTGAACGGCGAATTGAGGCGCTTGAGGCGCTGTTCGATCTCGGCGAGCTTGCGCGCAGGGTCGGCGGCCGCCGCGAGCTCCGAGCGATACGATGCTTCGAGCCCGCCCGCGATCGGCATCGACCCCCAGCTCGCCGAAGGCCATGCGTAACGCAGCGCATAGCGCGAGTTGTTGGCGTGCGCGCCGCCGCCGATGCCGAAGCACTTGCGCACGACCACCGCGCACCAGGGAATGGTCGACGACAGGATCGCGGCGATCGCCTCCGAAGCGAAACGCATCGTCGAGCGCTGCTCCGCTTCGAGCCCGACCATGAAGCCCGGGCAGTCGACGAGGTGCACCGCCGGCAGGTGGAAGGTCTGCGCGAGGTCGACGAAGCGGCGGATCTTGCGCGCGGCGTCCGCGCTCCACGCCCCGCCGTAGTGATAGGGGTCGCTCGCGAGCAGCGCGACCGGCCAGCCGTCGAGCCGGGCGAGGCCGGTGATGATGGAACGGCCCCACCTGCGGCCGATCTCGAAGAAGCTGCCTTCGTCGACGACCGCGTCGACGATGTCGCGCATCTTGTAGACCTGCCGCTCGTCGCGCGGGATCGCTTCGAGCAGCCAGTCGATCCTGCGATCCGGATCGTCGGTCGGCTCGGTGCGCGCGGGAAGCTCGTGCACCGAGCGCGGCAGGTACGAGAGAAAGCGCCTCGCGCGCGCGAACGCGTCGTGCTCGCTGTCGGCTTCGTCGTCGACCGTCCCGTTGCGCGCGTGGATCGCCGAGCCGCCGAGCTCTTCCTTGTCGTAGGTCCTGCCGAGGCGGTTCACCACCGGCGGGCCGGCGACGAAGATCTGCGAGGTCTTCTTCACCATCACCGAGTAATGCGCGACCGCCGCCTTGGCGGCGCCCCACCCCGCGGTCGACCCGAGCGCGAGCGACACGCAGGGCACGAGCGAGAGATTCTCCACCACGACGTGAAAGCCGTAGAGCGCGGGGCATTTCGCGTAGCCTTCGTCCTCGATGCTGTTGACCGAGCCTCCGCCGCCGGTGCCGTCGACCAGGCGCACGATCGGCAGTCTGAGATCGCGCGCCATCATCTCGGCGCGCACGTGCTTGTCGCGCAGGCCGCCGTGCGCCGCGCCGCCGCGCACCGTGAAGTCGTCGCTCGTGACCACCACCGGCTTGCCCTCGATCGTGCCGCGCCCCATCACCAGATGCGCGGGCGTGAACGACGTCATGTCTCCCGCCTCGTCGTACTTCGCGGAGCCCGCGATGCTTCCGATCTCGCGGAACGATCCCGGGTCGAGCAGTGCGTCGATGCGCTCGCGCGCGGTGAGCTTGCCGGCCGCCTTGTGGCGTGCGACGCGCTCGGGACCGCCGAGCTCGCGTGCGCGCGCCTGGCGCTCGTGCAGTTCCTTGACCTCGCGTTCCCAGCTCATCGTTTCGTATCCTTATCCAGCACCATCAACGCGTCCACCACGCACGCCCCGGCCCCGTGCTCCTGCACGACCAGCGGATTGACGTCCACTTCGAGGATCTCCTGCCGCAGGTCGCACGCCAGCCACGAGAGCCGCACCAGCAGCCCGGCCACCGCCTCGACGTCGCGAGGCGGCGCGCCGCGCACGCCCTGCAGGAGCGGATAGCCGCGCAGCGCACGCAGCAGTCCGTGCGCGTCCTCGTGCGTGAGCGGCGGTATCCCGTAGGCGACGTCGCGCAGCACCTCGACGTGTATGCCCCCGAGGCCGACGGCGACCACCGGCCCCAGCGCTTCGTCGCGCACGATCCCGAGGATCATCTCCACGCCTTCGGGCGCCATCTCCTGCACGAGCACCCCGCGCAGCCGGGCTTCGGGGTGCGTGCGCCGCACCGCGGCGAGGACTTCGGCATGACCGCGACGCACCGCCTCGTCGCCGCTCACGCCGAGCCGCACCCCGCCGGCGTCGGTCTTGTGCGGGACGTCGGGCGAATCGATCTTGAGCGCCACCGGCCGCTCGAGCGCGCGCGCGTAACGCACTGCGTCCTCGGCGGTGACCGCGAGATGCTCGCGCGTCGTCCGGAACCCATAGGCCGCGAGCACGGCCTTGGCTTCGCGTTCGCCGAGCGTGCGTCCCGCTGCCGCGATCACGCCCGCCGCTTTCGACGCATCGATACCGTCCGGTCGCGTCGCCGCGCCGCGCCGCCGCCGCCGCGCGAGATGCGCGCCGAAGTCGGCGGCCGCGCGCATCGCGCGCAGGCACGGGATCGCGTCGCGATACACCGGCACGCCGCGGCCGATCAGGTCGCGCGCGCCGAAGGCGGGCTCGTCGAGACAGCCGCCGACCCACAGCATGGCCGCGGGCTTGTCGCACTCGAGCACGAAGCGCGCGCCGAGCTCGAGGTTGCGGCGCGCCACGCTGACGAATCCCGGCGCGATCATGTCGACGTCCGGATCGGCCGCGATCGCTTCGAGCGCGCGGTTGAAGCGCTCGGGCTCGCCGCGCGCGAGCGCGTTCATGTCGCTCGGATTGCCGACCGTTTCGACTTCGCCGGTGAGGCCGGCGAGCGCGTGCTGGGTCGCTGCGCCGTACTCCGGCCACTCGAGGCCGAAGTTCGAGCCGACGTCGGCGACGTGCACGACGTTGCCTCCGGTCGCCGACACCGACGCCGCGCGCCGGCCCCGCGGCCAGCGCCGGGTGCGCAGCAGCAGGGCGGTCTCATAGAGCTCGTCGCAGTCGGCGACGCGTATCAGGCCGAGCTGCCTGAAAGCGGCGTCCCAGATCTCGTTCTGACCTGCGATCGCTCCGGTATGCGAGGCCGCGGCGCGGCTGCCGGGCTCGGTCCAGCCGTACTTGAGGACGACGATCGGTTTCTCGCGCGCGAGCGCTTCGTCCGCGACCGCCGCCAGCTTCGCGCCGTCGCGGAGGGACTCGACCGCGAGCAGCACGACGTCGGTCTGCTCGCTGCGCAGCATGAAGCGCACGAAATCGAGCGCGTCGAGGTCGGCCTCGTTGCCGCAGCTCGCCTGATAGCTCACGTCCACGCCCGCTTCCTGGGCGCGCCACATGACGTTGATCTGGCCGAGGCCGCCGCTCTGGCTGACGATGCCCACGTTGCCCGCCGGACGGCGCGGCCCCGCAAGACCGCCGGTCGCGGTCATCGCGAAGCCGTCGACGAAGCTGATGACGCCGTTGCAGTTCGGACCCATCACGCGCATGCCGCTCGCGCGCGCGATCTCGAGGAGCTTCGCCTGGCGCGCGCGTCCTGCGTCGCCGGCGGTCTCGGCGAAACCCGGGCTGTACACCGTGGCGAACGGAACGCCGAGCGCGGCGCACTCGGCCAGCGCCTCGAGCGCCTCGTCGGCGCCGACGATGATGCCGACGTGATCCGGCACCTCGGGCAGCGCGCGCAGGCTCGCGTGGCAGGCGATGCCGCGCACGCTCGCCAGCGCCGGGTTCACCGGATACACCGTGCCCGGATAGCCGAAATCGAGGATGCAATCGAAGACGCGCGTCGAGCGCGCACCCGGCTTCGCGGTGGCGCCGACCAGCGCCACCGACGCGGGCGCGAACAGCCGCGTCAAGTCCTCCGCTCGTGCCTCGGCCGACATCCGCTAGCGCCCGACGAACCGCGGCGGGCGCTTCTCGGCGAAAGCGAGCGGTCCTTCGCGCGCGTCGTCGGAAAAGCGCAGCACGCGGTTCCACATCTGCTCGACCCGCAGGCCGGTGACCCAGTCCATTTCCTCTCCGCGGCGGGCGAGCTCCTTGGCCGCCTGCACCGCGAGCGGCGCGTTGGCGGCGATGCGCCCGGCGTAGGCCATCGCCTCTTCCATGAGCCGCGCGGGCTCGACCACCTTGTTCACGAGCCCCCAGCGCTCGGCTTCGCTCGCGCTCATCGCGTCTCCGGTGAGGAGCAGCTCCATCGCGACCGCGTACGGAAGCTGCTTGAGTATCCGCTGCGTGCCGCCGTTGCCGGCGATGCATCCGCGCTTCACCTCGGACAGGCCGAACGTCGCATGCGGCACCGCGACCCGCACGTCGGTGGCCATCAGCATCGTCATGCCGCCGCCGAGGCAATGGCCGTTGACCGCGGCGATCACCGGCTTCCACACCTCGAGCCCGCGGTTGATGATCGGGTCTTTCTGCGTGAGCCACATGTCGGCGAGCGGCGCGGGATTGTTGGCGAACGTCTTCAGGTCGGCGCCCGCGCAGAACGACTTGTCGCCGGCGCCGGTGACCACCGCCACGCGCACCTCGTGATCGTCGCGCACGCGCAGCCACGCATCGGACAGCGCCTTGTAATGCTCGGCGTCGAGCGCGTTGCGTCGTTCCGGGCGGTTGATCGTGATGACCGCGATGTGGTTCGTCAGTGAGAAATCGATGGACATTCGTTATCCCCAATCAGAGAATCGAGCACGCTTGGCGAACAACAACGAGGAGCACATAGTGTCGGAAGCATTACCGCTGTCGGGCGTGCGCGTGGTGGAGTTCGTGCACATGATCATGGGTCCGAGCTGCGGGCTCGTGCTCGGAGACCTGGGCGCCGAAGTGATCAAGATCGAGCCGCTCGAAGGCGACCACACCCGCAAGCTCATCGCTTCCGGCGCCGGTTTCTTCCCGGCCTACAACCGCAACAAGAAGAGCATCGCGCTCGATCTGAAGCAGCCCGAAGGCCGCGAGATCGCGCTGAAGCTCGTCGCGAGCGCCGACGTGCTCACCGAGAACTTCCGGCCCGGCTCGATGGACGCGCTCGGCCTCGGCTACGCCCAGCTCTCGAAGCTCAAGCCCGAGCTCGTCTATTGCTCCCACAAGGGTTTTCTCGCCGGGCCTTACGAGCACCGGCCCGCGCTCGACGAGATCGCGCAGATGATGGGCGGGCTCGCCTACATGACCGGCAGCCGCGAGAAGCCGATCCGCTCGGGCGCTTCGGTCAACGACGTGATGGGCGGCATGTTCGGGGCGATCGCGGTGCTCGCCGCGCTGTTCCAGCGCAACGCGACCGGCAAGGGCCAGCACGTGAAAGCGTCGCTCTTCGAGAACAACGCCTTCCTCGTCGCGCAGCACATGATGGAAGGCCTCATGACCGGCAAGCCGGTGCCCCCGATGCAGGAGCGGGTGCGCGCGTGGGCGGTCTACGACATCTTCTCGACCGCGGACGGCAGGCAGCTCTTCGTCGGCGTGGTGACCGACACCCAGTGGAAAGTCTTCTGCGAAGCGTTCGGCCGCGAGGACCTGCTCGCCGATCCGGAGCTCAGGACCAATCCGCAGCGCGTGGTCGCGCGCCCGCGCATCGTGCCCATCGTGGCCGCGATCTTCGGCGCGCTGACGCAGAGCGAGCTGATCGAGCGCTGCGACACGCTCGGCCTGCCGTACGCGCCGATCAACACGCCCGACGACCTCTTCGACGATCCTCACCTCAACGCATCCGGCGGCATGACCGAGATCACCCTGCCCACCGGGCGCACGACGCGCATCCCGCTGCTGCCGATCGAGATGGACGGACGCCGCTTCGGCGCGCGCCTCGACATTCCCGGGGTGGGCGAGCATACGCGCGAGCTCCTCGCGGGCCTCGGCTACAGCGGCGAGCGCATCGACGCGCTCGTCGCGGGCGGCGTCGCGCGCGGCGACTGAGCCCGGAACGGCGCGCCCGCGGCGCGCCTCACTGCGGCTGGATGCCCGCGGCCTTGATCACCCTGGCCCACTTCGCGAGCTCCGCTTTGACGAGCGCGCTCAGCTCTGCGGGCGTGCTCGTGGATACCTCGATGCCCTGGCTGTCCATGACCGCCTTCGCTTCGGGCTGCTGCATCGCCTGGCGCGTGAGGGTATTCATGCGCTCGATGATCGCCTGCGGCGTTCCCGCAGGCGCAAAGAGCGCGTTCCAGGAGGTCACTTCGTAACCCTTGAGCCCCGCTTCGGCGATCGTCGGCAGCTCGGGCAGCGCCGGCGAGCGGTGCGCGCCGGTCACGGCGATGCCGATGAGCTTGCCGCTCTTCACGTGCGGCACCACCGACGGGCTGCCGAAGTGCAGCGCGATCTGCCCGCCGAGCAGATCGGGGATCACCTGCCCCGAGCCTTTGTACGGGATGTGAACCATCTTCACCCCGGCCATGTAGGCGAAGAGCTCCGCCGACATGTGCGTGCCGCTGCCCATGCCCACCGACGCGTAGTTGACCTGCCCGGGATGCGACTTGGCGAGCGCGATGAGCTGCTTCACGGTGCGCGCGCCGAGCGAAGGATGGGCGACCGCGAAGAACATGTACGACGACATCCTGCCGATGGGCGCGAAGTCGCGGATCGGGTCGTACGGCACTTTCTTCTGGAGGTTGGGATTGATCGTGAGGCTGCTCTGCACCGTGAGCAGCGTATAGCCGTCGGCCGGCGCCCGCGCCACGGTCTCGATGCCGATCGCCCCGCCCGCGCCCGGCCGGTTCTCGACGATCACCTGCTGGCCCAGCTCTCCGCTCATGTACTTCGCGACGTGCCGCGTCACCAGGTCGATCGAGCCTCCGGGAACGAACGGGTTGACGATGCGCACCGGCTTCACCGGATAGGTCTGCCCATGCGCCATGCCGCCCAGCGCCGCCACGCAGGCGGCCGCCGCGGCCTTGTTGTACCACTTCATGTGCTCTCCTCGTGCGGCGGCCTCGGCCGCCTTTTGGTTATTCGCCCTTGAAGCGCGGGGTGCGCTTCTCGCGCCACGCGCGGTGGCTTTCCTTCTTGTCCTCGGTGCCTTCGAGCGCGAGGAAGCGATACTGGTCCAGCAGCGCCGCGTCGGTCAGATGCGGCATGTTGAGCCCCTGGTTCAGCGACTCGCGCGTCATCCGCGCCGACAGCGGCGGATGCGCGCAGATGTGCTCGGCCACTTCCATCGCCTTCTTCATCACGTCCTCGTGCGGCACCACCCACTGCGCGAGCCCGATGCGCAGCGCTTCGTCGGCCTTGAGCGGGAAACCCATGCCGAGCCGCATCGCGTGTCCCTTGCCGACCCAGCGCGCGAGCCGCACGAGCGCGCCCTGCGCCGGCAGGATGCCCAGCCTCACCTGCGGCAGCCGCCATTCGGCCCGATCCGAGGCGACGATGAGATCGCACGAATAAGTGACGATGCAGCCGATGCCGATCGCGTAGCCGTTCACCGCGCACACCAGCGGCTTGGCGAAGTCGTCGAGCACGCGGAAGGCGTGGTGCTTGCGCTTGGGCAGGTTGTAGATGAACTCGGCCGAGGAGTTGAGCGTATGGGTCTTGGGGTTCTTCAGGTCGGCGCCCGCGGAAAACGCCCCGCCCGCCGGATCGCCCGTGAGGACGGCGCAGCGGACGTCGCGGTCCGCTTCGGCTTCCTCGAGCCGCAGGCGCAGCTCTTCGTAGAACTCCTCGCACCAGGCGTTGCGCACTTCCGGGCGGCTGAATGTCAGAACCGCGACCTGGCCGCGCTTTTCATAAAGCAGAGGCATGTAGCCTTACTCCTTCGTATTGCCGCGCCGGCCGACGGCCGGGCGCGAAGATTGGATGATCAGCCGGCGCTGCGTCCCGCCTTCGCCGCGGCCGGCGGCGCAGGCTCGTGCAGCATGGCGAGCGCAGCCCGCTCGGCGTTGCGAACGTGCGTGGCCGCGGCCTGCGCCGCGCCTTCCGCGTCGCGCGCCGCGATGCGCTTGACCAGCGCGTCGAGCTCTTTCAGGCTGGCGGGAAGCCGGCCGGGCTGGGACAGCGACGCGGTGCGCAGCCGGTTGATGCGCGAGAGCAGCGTGCGGAACACGTCGGCGACCACCGAGTTGCCGCAGCCGGCGAGGAGGATCGCGTAGAAGCGCTCCTTCGCCTTGAGCAGGTCGGCGGTGCTGGGCGACCCGGTCGCCTCGCGCAGCCCCTTGAGCTCAGCCCGCAGCGCCTTGACCGCCGACTCGGGCGCGCGCTCGGCGAAGCTGCGCGCGGCGAAGCTCTCGAGCACCACGCGCAGCTCGTACAGCTCGCGGGCCTCCTGATCGCTGACCGCCGCGACCGTCGGGCCCTTGTGCGCGACGATCTCCACCAGCCGCTCGGCTTCGAGCCTGCGCAGCGCTTCGCGCAGCGACGGCCGGCTGACGCCCATCGCCTCGCACAGCTCGCGCTCGACGAGGCGCTGCCCGGGCAGCAGGCGTCCGGACAGTATGGCGTCGCGCAGCTGCTTCTCGACTTTGTGGCGGAGGGTGTCGGGACGCTCGAGCGCGAAGATTTCGCTCAGGGGATCGTTGGGAGGCATCGGTTTATTGTACGACAATCTTGCTGTCTGACGACGATCCGCACACCGCGTTACGCTCAGATCCGCGTCGCCGACACCAGCTCGCGCACGTCGTCGAGCTCGTCGAGCTTCCAGCACAGCTCCAGCAGCCGGTGCACCTGACGCGGCGAGAGCAGCCCGTTGTTGAGACCGGCGAGCTTGCGCTCGAGGTCGGCGTCGGTCACCGGGTTCCTGACGTGGCCCTTGGGGTGATCGACGCTGCCTTCGATCACGCGCCCGTCCTTCAGCGTGATCTCCATGCGGCACGGATTGCTCTGCGGCTGCATCGCGTCGAGCGACTTGTCGTGGATCACCTTGACCTTCTGCATGAGCGCGCGCAGCGCGGGGTCGAATATCCGCGCCTGGGTGAAGGACGAAGGATCGACCTTGCCGTCGAGCAGCGCCGCGCTCACCAGGAAAGGAATGCTGTGATCGGCGGTCTCGCGCGTGGTCGGCGTCCATTTCTCGGGCTCGCTGCCGATCTCGCTCCACGCGAACCAGTAGGTGCGTATCACGATGGATTCGACGTCGCGCGCATCGACCTGCCCGCGCAGCCCCAGCACCGTCTCGATCGGCGACTGCCCGTGGTACTCGCACGGATAGATCTTGATCTGGCTGTCGGCGACCCGGAACGAACGTTCCTTGGGCGCGAGCGGCGGCCATTGGAACTCGCCCACCGCGTTCCAGATGCCCTGCTCGCCTTCGAATACGTGCGGCGGCGCGGTCATCCCCGCCGCGGCGAGGTCCACCGCGAATATGGCGTTGCGGCACGCGTTGCCGCCCGCGCAGCCTTTCCACATCGTCAACTGGCCGCGGCGCGACACTTCGAGCGCCATGTTGGGCGTGAGCGCGAGCGACAGCGCGTTGGCGAGCCGCTCGCGGTCCAGCCCCATCATCTTCGCGATCGCCGCGGCGGCGCCGAGCACGGTGTAGATGACGTGGTCCCAGCCGCGGTTGCGCACGCGGTTGCCCGCGAAGAAGCCGAGGAAGAGCTCGTAGACGATGACGGTCGCGAGGATGAAAGTCCTGCCGTCGGTGCGCTGCGTCTCCGCTGCCGCGAGCAGCGCGCCGAGCGCATCGCTCGGATGGCCGCCGCCACTGCCGGTCGCATCGTTCAGATCGAGGTAGCGGATCATCACCCCGTTCACGAACGCCGCCTGCTCGGGCGATACGCGCTCGAGGCTGCCGAGCACGCGCGCGGAGCGCTCTCCGCCGGTGCCGCGCGCGACCGCGCGCGCGATCTTCGCGGGCTCGGAGGCGTAGCCGCCGAGCGCGCAGGCGAGCGTGTCCAGCACGCGCCGCTTGCATTCGTGTATCGCCTCGGGGGGCAGGTCGGCGTAGCTCAGGCCGAGCGTCCAGTCGGTGAGCTTCTGCAGTGTCGAATCCAGTTCCATCATCGGGTCCTCGTGAGCCATTGCTGACACATTGTAATACAATCAGTCAATTTTACAGCGTAGCGATCCCACCATGACCATGCTCCACAGGCGCGACTACGCGCCGCAGGCGCCCGGCACGCTCGACGGCGTGCGGGTGCTCGACCTGTCGCGGCTCATCTGCGGCAACACCATGACCCAGCTCATGGCCGATTTCGGCGCCGAGGTGATCAAGGTCGAGTTCGGCGACGGCGACACCCTGCGCGCGTGGGAGACCGCGGGCATCGACATCAACTGGAAGTTCTACGGCCGCAACAAGAAGAGCCTGTGGATGGACCTCCGGAAGGAGCGCGCGCGCGACCTCCTGCTGCGGCTGGTGCCCGGCGCGGCGATCTTCATCGAGAGCTTCCGTCCGGGCGCGCTCGAGGAGATGGCGCTTTCCCCGGCGCGCCTGCTCGAGATCAATCCGCGCCTGGTCGTGGTGCGCATCTCCGGCTGGGGACAGGACGGCCCTTATCATCGCCGGCCCGGCTTCGGCTCGATCATCGAAGGGATGTCGGGATTCGCCTCGATGAACGGCTTCGCCGACCGCGAGCCGGTGCTGCCGCCGACGTACCTCGCCGACAGCATCGCCGGCCTCTACGGCTGCAGCGCCGCGATGATGGCGCTGCGCGAAGCCGAGAAAGCCGACGGCCGCGGCCAGGTCATCGACCTGCCGCTGCTCGATCCGCTGTTCACCATCCTCGGCCCGCACGCGGCCGCTCATCGCCTGACCGGCCGGGTGAAGCCGCGCATGGGCAGCCGCTCGGGAAATTCGGCGCCGCGCAACGTCTACCGCTGTCGCGACGGCCGCTACATCGGCGTCGTCGCCTCGATCCAGAAGATGGCCGAGCGCCTGCTGCGCGCCATCGGCGGCGACGCGCTTGCGGCCGACCCGAGGTTCGCCACCAACTCCGATCGCGTGAAGAACGTCGAGGCGCTCGACGCGGTCATCGGCCGCTTCATCGGCGAGCGCACGCTGGACGAGAACCTCGAGTTCTTCGGCGACGCCGACATCACCGCGGGCCCGATCTACGACATCGCGCAGATCGTGCAGGACCCGCACGTCGTCGAGCGCGAGATCGTGGCCGACTATCCCGACGCCGACATGGAATGGTTCCCGATGCACCACGTGGTGCCGCGCCTGTCCGCGACGCCCGGCGCCATACACAGCCCCGCGCCGCGTCTCGGCGAGCACAACCGCGAGATCCTGCGCGGACTCGGCGTGGACGACGGCGCTTATGCCGACCTCCTCGCGCAGGGCGCGCTGCGCGAGAGCGCAGCCGGCTGAGCAGACGAAGCGCCGCATCCGCGCGCGCTCAATCCGCCTTCATCCCGACGCGCTTGATCAGCTCGGCGTTCTGGCGCAGCTCCCGCGCCAGGCGCTGCGCGAACTTCTCCGGGCTGGAACCGACCGGGACGTTCCCGCTCGCCGCAAGGCGCTCGCGCGTATCGGCCTGCTTCAGGCTTTCGGTGGACGCCTGGTAGATGCGATCGACGATGGCGCGCGGCAAGCGCGCCGGGCCGAGAAAACCGCCCCACGGCTCGGCTTCGAATCCCTTGAGACCCACTTCGTCGAGCGTCGGCACCTCGGGCAGGTAGGAGAGCCTGTGGTCGCCCGACGTCGCGATCACCCGGGCCTTCCCGCTCTTCAGATGCGGCATCGCGGCGGGCGCGGTGGCGAACATGAACTGGATCTCGCCCTGGAGCAGCGCGGTCATCGCGAGCGCGCCGCCCTTGAACGGCACCGACGTGATGTTGGTGTGAGTCACCACCTTGAACCACTCGGCGATCAGCGCACCCGAACTGCTCGGTGTGGCGAGCCCGACGTTGAGCTGGCCCGGCTTCGCCTTGGCGAGCGCGATCAGCTCTTTCACCGAAGACGTGCCGATCGAGGGATTGATCGTGAGCAGCAGCGGCTGCGAAGCGACGAGCGTGATCGGCGTGAAATCGTTGAACACGTCGTAAGGCACGCGGCTGAAGATGAACGGCGCGATGGTGTGTGCCGCGTACGCGAAGAGCAGCGTATAGCCGTCCGGCGCGGCTTTCGCGACGACGTCGGTGCCGATCAATGCGCCCGCGCCCGCACGGTTGTCGACGACGAACGTCTTGCCGAGCGCGTCGCCCAGCTTGCCCGACATGATCCGCGCCACGAGATCGGTGCTGCCGCCCGGCGCCACCGGAACGACCACGCGCACGGGCCGCTCGGGGTAGGCCGTCTCGGCCGGCTGCTGCGCCGCCGCCGGCAGCGCGCTCAGGAGCGCGCATGCGGCGAGCGTACGGGTGATTGCGATTGCCATCGACTTTCTCCTCTACTGTTTTTTTGCCAGCGGGCGTGACGCCCACGGGTCCTGTGACGGCGGCGCGAAGGGATACGGCACCGCCGCGCCGTTGCGGTAAGGCAGCGCGACGAGCGCGGAGCCCGTGGTCGTGTCCTTGTCCGCGTTGCGGATGCCCAGGTCGAGCTCGACCAGCCCGTAACCTTCGCATTCGATCTTGCGCTCGACGCGGGCCCAGACCACGAGCGTCGAATCGACGACGTCCATCGCGCGAAACCGAAAGCGCGCTTTCCACGCCCAGCCTTCGAGGCCCGCCCAGTCCTTGAGGAGCTGGACGATGAACTGCTGCTTGAACGAGCCGTTCACCAGCACGCCCGGCAGCTTGTCGTGCTCGACCGCGAAGCGGTGGTCGTAGTGGATGCGGTGCCAGTTCTCCATCGCCGACGACCAGCGCACGAGATGCACCGCGGTGAGCGGCCCTTTGGAAAGCGGCGCGAGCTCGTCGCCGACCGAGACGTCTTCGAACTTCACCTGCTGCGTGTCTGCCATGTCGTGTCCTCTCAGCCCCGTGCCTGCACTTTGGTGAAGCGGCAGATGAGCCCGCCTGCGGCGTCGCGAAAATCGGTCTCGATGATCACGAAGAGCAGCAACCCGCGCGAAGTCTCGCGCTCGTAGATGTCCCTGTAGCGCGACTGCACCCACACCGCCTCGCCGTGCTCGGCGTAGCGGTACAGCTCGACTTCGACCGTGCCGGTGAGCTGCGAGCTGTTCACCAGCGGCAGGCGCGGCAGGCCCAGCGACGTGGTGTCGAGGATGCCGTCGAAATACGCGTTCTTCGCGCGCTCGGTGACGAGGTCGGGCGAGCCGAACGGCGCGCGCAGCATGGTGACCGGGAAGAGCGGCGGCGCGACCGGCTTCCCGTAGCGCGTGTCGCGCACGTAGGCCTCGTCCATGTAGATGGGGTCCGGGTCCATCACGGCCTGCGCGTGGCGGCGCACCGCGCCCTTCTCCACCGGCTCGCACGCGAGCTGCGGCTCGGATTCCAGTCCGATGTACTTCTCGATCTCAGGGGTGAGCAAAGCGCCCATGGCTCTCCTTGTATGGGTTGGGTCGTGCGGCGAAGACGCGGCGCTTCACCGCGCCGCCCACGGTCTGTCCTGCGCGTAGCCGCGCTCGAACGCTTCGATCTCGGCGAGGCGCTCGAGCGTCGCGTCGACCGGATCGAGGCCGCGCAGCAGCCGCTCGCGGCGCCCCGCGTCGATCTCGAACCGGTGGGTCGCGCCGCCGGGCGCGACGACGTGCTGTTTCTGAAGATCGACGGTCATCGACGCGCCCGGCTGCTCGTACAGCCGCGCGGTGAGCTCGCGCACGATCGACTGCCCGAGCGTCACCGTCACGATCCCGTTCAGCGCGCAGTTCTCCTGGAAGATCTCGCCGAAGCTCGGACCCACGAGCGCGCGCACCCCGTAGTCGAGCAGCGCGTACGCGGCGGCTTCGCGCGACGAGCCGCAGCCGAAATCCACGCCCGTCACGAGGATGGGCGCGTTGCGGAACTCCGCGCGGTTCAGCACGAAGTCCGCACGCTCGCGCCCGTCGGCGTCGAAGCGCAGGTCGTGCAGGAAGAAAGGCGCGTAATCGTCGCTGCCGGGAAAGCGTCGCCTGCGCGTGTATCGCGCCGAGATGATCATCCCGGTGTCGACCTTGGGCAGATCGATCGGCGCGGCGACCGCGGTGAGCGCGGTGAACGGCCTCATCGCAGCGTCCTCACGTCGGTCAGCCGTCCGGTGACCGCAGCGGCCGCGGCCATCGCGGGGCTCATGATGTGCGTGCGCGCGCCGCGGCCCTGCCGCCCTTCGAAGTTGCGATTGGTCGTCGATGCGCAGCGCTGCCCCGGCGCGACGAGGTCGCCGTTGGAGCCGCCGCACATCGAGCAGCCCGAGGACAGCCACTCGACGCCCGCGTCTCTGAAGATGCGATCGAGCCCTTCGGCCTCGGCCTGACGCTGCACCGCGCTGGAGCCGGGCGAGATCATGACCGGCACCGCGGCGCGCCTGCCGCGAAAGACCTGCGCGGCGGCGCGCAGGTCCTCGATGCGCGCGTTGGTGCACGACCCGATGAACACGCGGTCGATCGCCACGCTCTCGAGCGGCACGCCCGGCGCGAGGCCCATGTACTCGATCGCGCGCTCGACGCGGCGGCGCCGGTCGGGGTCGGCGAACTGCGCCGGATCGGGCACGCGCGCCGCGACGGGCGCGCAATCTTCGGGGCTGGTGCCCCAGCTCACCATCGGCTCGAACGCGCTGGCGTCGAGCGAGACCTCGCGCTCGAAGCTCGCCGCCTCGTCGCTCGCAAGGGTGCGCCAGTACGCGAGCGCGGCGTCCCACAGCGCGCCGCGCGGCGCGTGGTCCCTGCCGTGGACATACTCGTACGTCGTGTCGTCGGGCGCGATCATCCCGATGCGCGCACCCGCCTCGATCGACATGTTGCACACCGTCATGCGGCCTTCGATCGACAGCGCGCGGATCGCAGGGCCGGCGTACTCCACCGCGTGTCCGGCCGCGCCGGCGATGCCGATGCGCGCGATGATCGCGAGGATCACGTCCTTCGCGGTCACCGCGTCCGGCAGGACGCCCTCGACGGTGATGCGCATGCGGCGCGGACGCTTCTGCCACAGCGTCTGGGTCGCGAGCACGTGACGCAGCTGGTTGGACTGGCCGATCGGGATCGGCAGCGCGCCGAGCGCGCCGTTGGTCGCGGTGTGGGAGTCGCAGCACGTGATCAGCAGCCCCGGCAGCGTGAGCCCCAGCTCCGGCGCGATCACGTGCGCGATGCCCTGCCGCGCGTCGTCCAGGCCGATGAGCTCGGTGCCGAACTCGCGCGCGTTGTCTTCCAGCCGGCCGAGCGCATCCCTGATCTCGGGATTCGCGATCGCCGCCCGCCCCGCTTCGCGGTTCGCGGTCGGCACGTAGTGGTCGGCGACCGCGAAGTTCAGCCCCGGCTTGCGCACCGTGCGCCCTTCGGCGCGCAGCGCGTCGAAGGCGTGGAACGAGCCCGCCTCGTGATAGAAGTTGCGGTCGACGGCGAGCAGCGCCTCGCCGCCGGGCAGCCGCGCCACGACGTGGCTGTCCCACACCTTGTCGAACAGGGTGCGGGCGCTCCCGGGAACGCGCCGGCCGCTCATCAGTTGGGCTGTATTCCCGCCTGCTTGATGACTTTCGCCCACTTCACGAGCTCGCTCTTCACCAGCGCGCCGAGCTCGGCCTGCGTGCTCGGCGTGGCGTCCAGGCCCTGCCGTGCGAAGACCGCCTTGCTCTCCGGATGCGCGAGCCCCTGCTTCACCAGCCCGTTCAGGCGGCTGACGATCGCCGGCGGCGTGCCGGCGGGCGCGAACAGCGCGTTCCACGACGTGACCTCGTAGCCCTTGAGCCCGGACTCGGCGATCGTCGGCGCGTCCGGCACGAACGTGGAACGCTGCGCGCCGGTGACGCCGAGCAGCACGAGCTTCTTGTCGACGACGTGCGGCAGCACCGAGGTGCTGCCGAAGGTGAGCATCACGTGCCCGCCGACCAGCTCGATGATGAGCGGCCCCGCGCCCTTGTACGCGATGTGGGTCATCTTGATGCCGGACATCCAGTTGAAGAGCTCGCCGGCGAGATGGGTGCCGCTGCCGACGCCGACCGAGGCGTACTGGAGCTCGCCGGGACGCGATTTCGCCAGCGCGATGAGCTGCTTCACCGAGCGCACCGGCGCCGACGGATGCGCGACGAGGAAGAACATGTACGAGGACACCTTCGAGATCGGATCGAAGTCCTTGATCGGGTCGTAAGGCACCGATTTCAGAAGGCTGGGGTTGATCGTGATGCTGCTCTGGATCGCGAGCAGCGTGTAGCCGTCGGCGGGCGCCCTGGCCGCGGCCTCGATCCCGATCGTGCCGCCGGCGCCGGCGCGGTTGTCGACGATCACCGGATGCCCGAGCTCTGCGCTCATCGGCTTGGCGAGCGCGCGCGACACCAGGTCGAGCGAGCCGCCGGGGCTGAAAGGCACGATGATCCGGATCGGTTTGACGGGGTAGTTCGCCTGCGCGTGCGCGACTGCGGCGGCCGCGAGCAGTGCGACCGCGACGCATCCCTGCGTGAGCTGCATTGATTGTTCTCCTCGATGTGCGGGGGTGCCCGCCCGGCGTCTTGGAGCGCCGCGTGCGGGTTCGATAACGAGCGGACCTGACTTATTGTATTACAATCTGATGGTCAGGCTGTCAAGCACCGCGCTCCTCTCAGCGCCCTTTCCACACCGGCTTTCTCTTCTCGCGGAACGCGCGCGGACCTTCCTGCGCGTCCTCGCTCGCGTAGAGCGGCACCGCGAGCTGGCGTCCGACTTCCATCGCCGCGTCCAGCCCCATGTTGATCGTGTGGCGCACCATGCGCCGCGCCGCCGCCACCGACAGCGGCGCGCACGCGACGATCTCGTCCGCCAGCGCGGAGGCCGCGGACATGAGCTCCGCGGCCGGCACCACGCGGTTCACGAAGCCGATCTCGTACGCGCGCCGCGCGTCGATCCGGCGCCCCGTGATCATCAGCTCGAGCGCGGTGCGCGTGCCGACCATGTGGATGAGCGGCGGCGACCAGTGCATGCCGCGCCCCACCTTCGCTTCGGCGATGCCGAAGCTCGCGGTGTCGGCCGCGATGCACAGGTCGCACATCTGCGCGAGGATCCAGCCTGCGCCGACCGCCACGCCGTTGACCGCCGCGATGAACGGCTTCTCGGTGTGCACCGTGTCGCCGATCACCGGGATGACCGCGCGCGTGGTCTTGCCCGCGACTTCCTTGAGATCGCGGCCCGCGGAGAACGCGTGCGGCCCCGCGCCGGTCAGGATCGCGACGCGCAGCGCGGCGTCGGCCTCGAAGCGCTGGATCGCGGCGAGCAGCTGCTCGCACACCGCGGTGTCGATCGCGTTGCGGTGCTCGGGACGGTTGAGCGTGATGATCGCGGTCTCGCCGCGCACTTCGTACAGAACGGAATCGGTCGCAGGCATGCGTTCGGGGTCCTCGGAAAAAGATGCGCGGGCGCCGCGCCCGCGCGGGTCAGCGATCGGGCGCGGCGAACAGGCGCATGACCGCGGCGACGTCGCCGGCCTCGTCGATGCGCCACAGCGCGCGCAGCGCCTCGGCGCAGCGGGCTGCGCCCAGCGCGGGCAGCGCACAGCGCGTGAACTTGGCGTCGAGCTCGGCGTCGCTCACCGGGTTGCGCACGTGACCGCGAGGGTATTCGACCTCGGCCCGGACTTCGCCCGACCCCGCCGCTGCGATCACGCGGCACGACGGCGCTTGCGGGTAGCGCGAGGTGTGCGCCGGATCTTCGTGCACCGTCACCTTCGCGGTCAGCGCGGCGATGCGCGGATCGCGCAGCTTCTGCGGCGAGAACGATTCGGCCGTGATGTCGCCGTCCAGCAGCGCGGCCGCCACGACATAAGGCAGGCTGTGATCGGCGGTCTCACGCGTCTCGGGACGCCAGCGCGTGTCGTCGTTCGCCATCGCTTCGATCGCGGCGCGATAGGTCTCGACCCGCACGGCGGTGACGCGCTCGAGGTCCACCCGGCCTCGCAGGTCGAACGCGGCGAAAGCCGCCGAGAGGCCGTGGTAGCACAGCGGCAGGAGCTTGATGTCGGTGAGCGTCACGCGGTGCGGCGAGCGCTCGTCCACGGTGACGGTCCAGTCGTGACGGCCGATCGCGTCCCACAGGCCGGCGCGTCCTTCGAAGATCGCGGCCGGCCCGGTCACGCCTTCGCGCGCGAGGTACGCCGCGAAGACCGCGTTGCGCGAAGCGTTCGCGCCCGCGCAGTTCTTCCACGCCGAGAGCTCGCCGTGGCGCGTCTGGTAGAGAGCCATGTTGGGCGCGAGCGCGAGCGCGACCGCGTGGCCGAGCTGCTCGCGCGTGAGGCCGAGGAGCCGTCCCGCGCCCAGCGCGCATGCGATCACGCCGTAGACCGGCTGGTCCCAGCCGAGCGCGTTCACGTCGACGAGCTCGCAGAAGCTGCCATACACGTCGTACGCGAGGGTCGCCGCCGCGAGCGTGGACGGTCCGTCGGCCTGCACCGCCTCGGCCACGGCGAAGATGCCCGAGAGCACGTCGCTGGGGTGCCCGATCGACTTCACGCCGTAGGTGTCGCTCATGTCGAGCGCGCGCAGCGCCACGCCGTTGGCGAAAGCCGCGGCTTCGGGCGTGACGCGCCCGGAGCCGCACCAGAGGCTGGCCGGTCGGCCGCCGCCCGGCGAGAGCCGCGCGACCGCCTGCGCCATGCGGCTCACCGGCTCGGTATAGCCGCCGGCCGCGCAGGCGAAAGTGTCGACGATGCGGCGCTTGCATTCGTGCACGACGCCGGGCGCGAGCGCCGCGGCATCGACCGATAACGCGAAATCGACCAGGCGCTCCGTCGTCGCGTCCACGCTCAGCCTCCGCGCACCAGCAGGGCGTCGACGATGCGCGCGCCCGCGCCGCGCTCGAGCACCACCACCGGGTTGAGGTCGATCTCGGCGACCTCGCCGGCGAGATCGTGCGCGAACCACGAGAGCCTGACGAGCACGTCGGCGATCGCGTCGACGTCGCGCGGCGCCATGCCGCGCACGCCGTCGAGCAGCTTGGCGCTGCGCAGCTCGCCCAGCATCGCGCGCGCATCGGTTGCGCCGATCGGGGCGGCACGGTACGTGACGTCCTTCAGCACCTCGACGTAAATGCCGCCGAGGCCGACGACCACCACCGGTCCGAACACCGGATCGCGCACCGCGCCGACGATGAGCTCGACGCCTTTGGGCGCCATCTCCTGCACGAGCACGCCGTTGATGCGCGCCTGCGGCGCATAACGCTTCGCCGCGGCGACCACCGCCTCGTACGCCTCGCGCGCCGCGGCCTCGCCGCGCACGTCGAGCCGGATCGCGCCCGCTTCGGTCTTGTGCGCGATGTCGGGCGAATCGATCTTGAGCGCGAGCGCGCCGCCGAAGTCCCGGGCGCACGCCGCGGCCTCCTCGGCGCTCGCCGCGAGGCGCTCCTTCGTGACCGGCAGCCCGTAGCGCGCGAGCACCGCCTTGGCCTCGCGCTCGGTGAGCTTCTCGCCGCACGCCGCCAGCCCGGCGCGCGCGCCTTCGACGTCCACCCCGGAAGGACGCTCGCGCGTGCAAGCGCCGGCGCGGATCGCTTGGGCGAACGCACCGAACTCGATCGCCGCCCGGAACGCGCGTGCGCACGGCGTCGCGTCGCGATAGACCGCGACGCCGGCTTTCACGATGTCCTTGCGCGTGAACGACGGATCGTCGGTGCAGCCGCCGACCCACAGCATCGCGGCAGGCTTCTCGCAGCCCGCGATGAAGTCCGCGCCGCGCTGAAGGTCGGCTTTGGAGACCGACGCATAGATCGGCACCATGAGGTCGACGTTCTCGTCGCCGGCGATGGTGTTGAGCGCCTGCCGGTAGAGTCCCTGCTCGCCGGTCGCGAGCGAGGTCATGTCGGTCGGGTTGGACACCTTGCCGTACCCGGGCAGCAGCCTGGCGAGCGCGCCCTGGGTCGCATCGGACAGCGGCGGCCATTGCAGTCCCTGCCCTGCGGCGCTGTCGGCGAGCTGGACGAGGATGCCGCCGGTGGGCGATACCGCCGCGGCGCCGCGGCCGCGCGGCCAGCGCCGCCGCCGCAAGAGGACCGCCATCTCGTAGAGCTGGTCGCATTCGTCGACGCGGATCACCCCGTACTGGCGCAGCACCGCATCGGCCACGGCGTCGTCGCCCGCGATCGCGCCGGTGTGCGACGCAGCGGCGCGGCTGCCCGCGTCGGTGCGGCCGAACTTCAGCAGCACGATCGGCTTGTCGCGCTCCGCCGCTTCGAGCGCGAGGGCCTTGAAGCGCTCGCCGTCCTTGATGCCTTCGATCGCCATCAGCACGACGTCGGTCGCCTCCGACCTCAGCATGAAGCGCGCGAAATCGAGCGTGTCGAGGTCCGCTTCGTTGCCGCAGCTCGCTTCATAGCTGATGCCGAGCCCGATCTCCTGCGCGCGCCACATCACGTTGATCTGGCCCAGCCCGCCGCTGTGGCTGACCACGCCGACGTTGCCCGGCGCCGCGCGCCGGCCCTTGATCGCCGCGGTCGAGGTCATCGCGAACGCGTCGACGAAGTTGATGAGGCCGTTGCAGTTCGGGCCCATGATGCGCATGCCGGTGCGGCGCGCGAACTCGACGAGGCGCGCCTGGCGCTCGCGTCCTTCCGCGGTCCCGGTCTCGGAAAAGCCGGCGCTGTACACTGTGGCGAAAGGCACGCCGATCGCCGCGCAGTCTTCGAGCACGTCGAAGACCCGCTGCACCGAGACGATGATGCCGACGTGGTCGGGCGCTTCGGGAAGCTCGCGCACGCCGGGATAGCAGCGCAGGCCGTTGATCGAAGCGAGCCGCGGATTGACCGGATAGATCTTCCCGGCAAACCCGAAGTTGGACATCTGCTGGAAAACCCGCCCGCCGAAGGAGGTCGGGTGGTCGGTCGCGCCGACCAGCGCGGCCGAGCGCGGCGCCAGCAGCCTCGTGAGATCGGTGTCGGGGCGTGCCGCCACCGCGGGTTCGGCCGGCGCGCTCAACGTTCCAGCCCGCTCGCGGTGCCGACCATGGTCATCACGCCGTCCTGGTTCTCGCAGCGCACCTCGACCGTGACGCGCGTCG
The DNA here is from genome assembly GCA_036262035.1 of Burkholderiales bacterium. Lineage (NCBI taxonomy): Bacteria > Pseudomonadati > Pseudomonadota > Betaproteobacteria > Burkholderiales > Burkholderiales bacterium. The sequence continues at coordinate 48,980 of DATAJS010000020.1, forward strand.
CGTCGCCCTCGGCCTCGCGGCTCTTGACCACGCCGCGCACGGTGAGCGTGTCCCCCTCGACCACCGGCTTGGTGAACGCCACCGACATCCGCCCGCCCCTGACGAAGCCCTCGCCGAGGAACGCGGTCATGAGCTGCGAGACGTACGCCGTCGACATCATCGCCTGTGCGAGCGGCGCCCTGAAGCCTTTCTTCTTCGCCCATTCGGCGTCGGTATGGATCGAGTTCGGCCGCACGCCCGAGAAGCAGTCGATCTGCCGCTGGACGATATGCTTCTCGAACGAAGGCAGCTCCTCGCCGACCTCCACGCGCTTAGCGGTTGGTTGTTTCACGGTGCACTCCGGATTCGGGAAAGATCATCTGTGTGAACTGGCCGCGCACCAGCGGCTGGCCGCTGCCCTCCTCGCGCGTCTCGAACTGCGTGACCATGTAGTGCCGGCCGCGCTTCTCGTACTTGTCGATCACCTTGCCGTGGGTGCGCACGCGCATGCCGACGCGCAGCGGCTCGATGAACTCGAACTGCATCTTGGCATGCAGGCCCGCCGGAACGATGTACTTGCTGTGGCGCATCAGCAGCGCCTGGTTGCCGAGCAGCGTGGGATGGGCGATCGGTCCGCCGAAAGGCGAGTCCTCGAAGAACCACGAGTTGTGGTCGCCCACCGCGTACGCGTAAGTCTCGACGTCCTCGGGCTTGATGACGAAATCCTCGGACATGAATTCCTCGCCCACTGTCACGACCTCGTACGAGATCGTCTTGAACTCAACCATCGTCAGCGTCCTTTCCACTGCGGTTTGCGTTTTTCCCTGAACGCAGCCGCGCCTTCCTTCGCGTCCTCGCTCGCGTACACCGGCACGCAGAGCTGACGTCCGACTTCGAGCGCCGCGTCCAGTCCCATGTTCATCGTGTGCCGCACGATCTGGCGCGTGGCGACGACCGACAGCGGCGCGCACGCGATGATGTCGTCGGCGGTCTCCAGCGCCGCGTCCATCAGCTGCGCGCGCGGCACCACGCGGTTGACGAACCCGATCTCGTACGCGCGCTGCGCGCTGATCGTCCTCCCGGTCAGCATGAGCTCGAGCGCGAGCCGGCTGCCGATCATGTGCACCAGCGGCGGCGACCACGCGGTTCCGCGGCCCACCTTGGGCTCGGTGATCCCGAACGTCGCGGTATCGGCCGCGATGCACAGGTCGCACATCTGCGCGTACACCCACCCACCCGCGATCGCCGCGCCGTTGACCGCGGCGATCACCGGCTTGCTCACGTGCAGGTTGTCGCCCAGCGTCGGGATCGACTTCACCGGCTGGCCGCCGAGCGCGGCGAGCTCCTTCAGGTCGCGCCCGGCCGAAAAGGCCTTGTCCCCGGCGCCGGTGATGATCGCCACGCGCAGCTTCGGATCGGCGTCGAAATCCATGAACGCCCGCTCGATCTGCTCGCAGGCCGCGAGGTTGATCGCGTTGCGCTGCTCGGGACGGTTGAGCGTGATGATCGCGCACTGGCCGCGCACCTCGTAAAGCACTTCCTTCTGCCGGTCCATGCTGTCACTCCTCCACGGTCAGGACGGCGACGATGTCGCGCCGCACGTCGGCATGCTCGATCCCGCGTATCGCCTGGAGCAGCGCCTCGCAGCGCCCGGCGCCCAGTCGCGGTCCCGCCATGTCGCGGAACTTGCGCTCGACGTCGGCTGCCGCCATCGGGCTCTTCGCGTGACCTCGCGGATAGACGATCTCGCGCGTGTGCGTTTCGCCCGACTGCATGCGCACCGCGACGCGCCCGGGCGAGCCTTCGGGATACAGCGACGTGAGCCGCGGGTCCTCGCTCACTTTCACCTTGCGCATGAGCGCCGCGATCGCCGGATCGCGCAGCCGCGCCTGCGCGAACGAGGCGTCGACGACCTCGCCGTCGAGCAGCGCGACCGAAACACAGTACGGCAGGCTGTGATCGGCGGTCTCGCGCGTCTCGGGCGCCCAGCGCGTATCGTCGGCGCCCATCATCATCACCCCGGTCTTGTAACTGTGCACCTCGATCGTCTCGATCTTCGCAGGATCGATCGCCTCGCGCAGCTCGAGCGCCGCCCACACCGGCGACTGCCCGTGATAGCACACCGGCAGTCCCTTGATGTGCGTCTCGGTGATCAGGTGGCGGCCTTCGGGCAGCGGCCACTCGAATGCGCCGCCGGTCGCCTCGAACAGCCCGCCGTTGCCTTCGAACACCGCGCTCGGGCCGGTAAAGCCGTCCCGGGCGAGCGCCGCGGCGAAGAGCGCGTTGCGCGACGCGTTGGCGCCCGCGCAGCCTTTCCAGCTCGACAGCTGGCCGCGGCGGCTTTGCGCGAGCGCCATGTTGGGCGCGACCGCGAGCGACACCGCATGTCCGAGCTGCTCGCGCGGCAGCCCGAGCAGCCTGCCCGCGCCGAGCACGCAGCCCAGGATGCTGTACACCGGCTGGTCCCAGCCGCGGCTGTTGAAGTCGACCGCGTCGCAGAAGCTGCAATAGACGTCGTAGGCGAGCACCAGCGCGCTCACCAGCGCCTGGCCGCCGGCGCCGGCCGCCTCGGCCGCCGCGATGAGGCCCGAGCTCATGTCGCTCGGGTGCCCGCGGCTCTTGCCGAGATAGGTGTCGCTGATGTCGAGGAGCCGCACCATGACCCCGTTGGCGAACGCCGCGGCTTCGGGCGTGGTGACGATGCCGCTGCCCCAGACGTGCGCCGCGTCGTCGCCGCGCGTGCGCGCCGCCACCTTGCGCGACATCGCCGACAGCGGCGCGTCGTAGGCGCCCAGCGCCGAGGCGAAAGTGTCGATCAGGCGCAGCTTGCACGCCTCGACCACTTCACGCGGCAGCGCCTCGAAGCTCGCGCGCCCGGCGTAGCGCACCAGTCGTTCGGTCGTCGCATCCCATTGCAGGTCGGCCATGTGGTTCTCCTCGGCGGCTTCAGAGCACTTCGCGGGCGAGCTGGTGGCGCTTGACGAAATCGGCGTCGATCTCGAAACCCAGCCCCGGTCCGGTCGGGATGGTGCAGTACCCGTCCCGGATGTCGATCGGGCGATTGGTGATCATCTCATCGACCCACACCGCCGGCAGCCCCATCATGAACTCCGCGCCGAACGCGTGGTTGGGCAGCGAAGCGCACAGATGCGCCCCGGCGATGGCCTCGATGTAGCTTCCGTTGGCGGTGCCCGCGCAGTTCACGCGCGCCCCGCCCGCGTCGGCGACGATCGCGATGTCGCGGCTGCGGCGCATCCCGCCGCACTTGTAGAGCTTCATGCCCAGCACGTCCGCGGCCTCGGCCTCGATGATCGCGCGCGCGTCGGTCGCGGTGTACACCGACTCGTCGGCCATCACCGATACCTTCGCACGATCGCGGATCCAGCGCATGTCGCGCAGCGAGCGCGCCGCGACCGGCTGCTCGAAGTACGTGATGCGCACGTCGGCGCGCTCCACGAGCTGCACCGCGCTCACCGCGTCGTACGTCGTGTTCGCGTCGACGCCCAGGTGCACGTCCTCGCCGATCGCCTTGCGGATGGCGCGCAGCACCTTGATGTCCTCTTCGAGGCGCTCGACCGGACCGACCTTGACGCAGACGTACTGCACGCCGTGCTTTTCGATGACGTCGGTCGCCTCTTTCGCCATCGTGGCGGTGTCGGCGAGGCCCACCGACCATTCGAGCGGAATGCTTTCCCTGCACGCGCCGCCCAGCAGCACGTGCGCGGGAACCCCGAGCGCCTTGCCGACCAGGTCGTGCAGCGCCATGTCGAGTACGGCGAGCGCCGCCGGATTGGCCGGCAGGTGGTTCTCGCACGCGCGCAGGATGCTTTCGATCCCGAGCGCGTTGCGCCCGCGGACAAGCGGGCCGTAGAAGTCGCGCAGCGCGGCGAACATCGCCGATGCGGTCTCGCCGACGAACGGGTTGATGGGCCGCACCTCGCCCCAGCCGGTATGGCCGCCGGCGCTCACGCCCAGCAGCATCGCGCGGCCGACCCAGCTTCCCGCGCCGCCGAAGTTGTGCGGCCCGGTGGGTATCCGGCGCTTGGTCGGCGGGACCGTGTCCAGCGGCACGATTTCGATGCGATCGATCGCGAGCGTACCGCCCGCGGGCTTAGTGTCCGGCGCGTTCGCCATGGGACGTGTCTCCTTGCGTTTCGGGAAGCGTGATCACCAGCGCGTCGACGATGGACAGGCCGCGCTCGTGCACGATCACAGGGTTCAGGTCGATCTCCTCGACGAGGTCGGCGTGCTCGGCTGCGAAGCGCGAGAGCCGGGAAGCGAGCGCCGCGAGCGCCTGCACGTCGACGGCTGGGCTGCCGCGCACGCCTTCGAAGATGCGCGCCGCGCGCAGCGAGCGCACCAGCTCGAGCGCGCGCGCCTCGCTGATCGGCGCCGGCGCCATCACGACGTCCTTCACCAGCTCCACGAAGATGCCGCCCAGCCCGATCATCAGCATGGGACCGAGCTGCGGATCGCGCATGACGCCGAGGATCACCTCGACGCCGGGCGCGGCCATCTTCTGCACCAGCACGCCGCGCAGGGTATCCCGGGCTTGCGCCGGCACGCGCCCCAGCACCTCGGCATAGGCGCGGCGCACCGCGTCGGGACCGTCGAGCCGCAGCACGACCGCGCCGGCCTCGGTCTTGTGCAGGAGGTCGGGCGACTGCGCCTTGAGCGCGACGGGATAGCCGATACGCTCCGCCGCGCGCACCGCCTCGTCGGCGTCGCGCGCCAGCGTTTCGGCGAAGCGCGGGATGCCCGCCTCGGCGAGCACGTCCTTGGCGTCGGACTCGCAGAGCACCGTCCCCGCGGCGCGCAGCCGCGCCGCGAGCGGCGCGGCGTTGTGCGGCGCCTCGAGCAGGTCGCGATCGCGTTTCCAGCGGCGCTGGAACGCGCCGTAATCTGCCAGCGCGCGCAGCGCACGGGCGCAGTCGGGCATCGACGTGAACACCGGAATGCCGACTTCGGCGAAGAGCTCGATCGCGCGCGCCGAGCTCGACGAGTAGGTGCAGAAAACCACCGGCTTGCCCGTGGCGACCGACAGGTCGAGCAGCGCCTGGCGGTCCTTCTCGATGCCGTAGGTGTACGCGAGCGAGCCCACGACCACGATCATGTCGACGGTCTCGCACTTCCTGACGATGTCGATGATGCGCGCGTAACCGACGTCGCGGATCGCGTTCGCGGTCACGTCGACCGGGTTCTGGGCGCTGCCGTACGCCGGCAGGAACGATTTGATCTCGGCTTCGGTCTTCGCATCGAACGGCAGCAGCTCGAGACCCGCGGCGCTGAGCGAATCGGACATGAGCACCGCGCCGCCGCCCGATGCGCTCACCAGCCCCACGCGATAGCCTCGCGGCGGGCGGCAGTACGAGAAGGCGTTGGCGGTCGCGATCATGCCGTCGATGTCGTCGGCTTCGACCACGCCGTGCTCGCGGAACAGCGCACGATACGCGGCGGCTTCGCCGCCGAGCGCACCGGTGTGCGAAGCCGCGGCGCGCCGGCCGACGTCGGAACGTCCCGCCTTGAGCACGATCATCGGCTTGCCGGCGTCCGCGGCTTTCGCGGCCACGCGCCTGAAGCGCTGCACGTCGCCCACCGACTCCATGTACATGAGGAAAAGATCGGTGCGCCCGTCGTCGAGCATGAAGTCGACGTAATCCACGCCGGCCAGGCACGCTTCGTTGCCGCTGCTCACCATGGTGCTGTAGGCGATCGGGCGGCCCTGCGTGCGGCTGAGGAAGGCGAACGTGAAGCCGCCGCTCTGCGAGGTGACGCCCACCCGCCGCCCGCTGTGGACCGGCGGCTCCAGCACGACGGTCTTGTTCTCGACGGTCGGGCTGAAGCACGCGGCGAGCGACGTGAAGTTGTTGAGGAAGCCGGTGGAGTTCGGACCGCACACCGCCATGTCGTGGCGGCGCGCGATCTCGCGCATGCGCGCCTGGAGCTCGCGGCCCTGGCCTCCGCTTTCCTCCGCGAACCCCGAGGCGATGACGAGCGCCGCACGGATGCCGTGCTTGCCGCAGTCTTCGAGCACAGCGGGGACCGCGTCCGCCGGCGTGCACACGATCGCCATGTCGGGGCGCTCGGGCAGCGAGCCGAGGTCGGGATAGGCCTTGAGGCCGCGGACTTCCTTCATCCTGCGGCTCACCGGATACACCGCGCCGGCGTATCCGCGCTCGAGCATGACCTGGAGCAGACGCCCGCGTATGGTCTTCGGGTCGTCCGAGGCGCCGATCACCGCGACGCTGCGCGGCGAGAGCAAAGGCGCGAGATCGGGCATCAGTCCGCCCTCATGCCGACGGCCTTGATGACCTTGCTGTTGAGCGCGAGCTCGCGGTTGATCATGTCGCCGAACTCCTTGGGCCCGAGCGCGACCGGGTCGGTGCCCTGCGAAGCAAAACGCTCGCGCACGTCGGGCATCTTCATGATGGCGGCGATGTGGTTGTGCAGGTAGGCGATGATCTCGCGCGACGTTCCGGCAGGCGCGAGCAACCCCTGCCACGGCGCGGTGTTGAAGTCCTTCACGCCGGATTCCGCGAGCGTCGGCACGTCAGGCAGGTACGGCACCCGCGTCTTGCCCGAAGTCGCGACGACTTTCACGCGGCCGCTCTTCAGGTGCGGCATGACGGTCGGAGGCGTCGTGAAGATGAGCTGGACCTCGTTCTGGATCAACGCGGTCAGCGCGAGCGCGCCGCCCCTGAACGGCACCGAAGTCATGTCGGTTTTGGTGATGAGCTTGAAGATTTCCGCGGCGAGCGCGCCCGAGCTGCTCGGCGTCGCCCACGCGACGTTGAGCGAGCCGGGCTTGTCGCGCGCGAGCTTGATCAGCTCGGCGACGCTGTCCGCCGGGACCTTCGAGCTCAGCGCGAGCAGCAGCGGCTGCTGGCCGACGAGCGTGATCGGAGCGAAATCCTTGTACACGTCGTACGGGATCTTCGTGCCCTGGTAGATGAACGGCACGATGGTGTGCGCCGCGTACGTGAAAAGCAGCGTCTGGCCGTCGCGCGGCGCTTTCGCAACGATCTCGTTGCCGAGCAGCCCGCCGGCGCCCGGACGGTTGTCGATGATGAAGTTGCCGCCGGTCGCGTCGGCGAGCTTCGTCATCACGATGCGCGCGATGATGTCGGTGCCGCCCGCGGCGGCGACCGGAACGATCACCCGCACCGGACGGGTGGGATAGTTGTCCGGCCCCTGCGCGGCATGGGCGGCGGTGGCGACGAGGGCGAGCGCGCTCAGCGCGCCTGCGAATAAGCGTGTCATTTCAGGTTCCTCTTGGTGTACGGCGCGCGCGTGAAGCGCGCGTTTCAGATCGGGTCCCAGCCGACGACGTCGGCGGAACGGTCGAGCGGGTAGAAATGCTTCTGCATGGCGGGCACCGCGATCTCCGCGATCGCCTCGGGCGTCCACTCCGGCGTGTGATGGACCGAGCGGACCGGACGCGGCTGGCTGAAGAGCATGATCTCGTTGGCGCGCACGCCGAAGATCTGCCCCGTCACCGACGCGGCCGCGTCGCTCGCGAGATACACCGCCATCGGCGCGATCTTGCGCGACTCCATACGCTTGAGCTTCTCGACGCGGTCCTTCTCCTCGGGCGTGTTGGCCGGGATCGAGCTCGTCATGCGGCTCCACGCGTACGGCGCGATGCAGTTGGAGCGCACGTTGTAGCGCGCCATGTCGAGCGCGATGCTCTTGGAGAGCGCGGCGATCCCGAGCTTCGCCGCGGAGTAGTTCGCCTGCCCGAAATTGCCGACCAGGCCGGAAGCGGAGGTCATGTGCACGAACGCGCCGGCGTTCTGGTTGCGCATGTGATTGGCCGCGGCGCGGCTCATGAAAAACGAGCCGTCGAGATGCACCGCGACGACCGAGCGCCAGTCGTCCTCGGTCATCTTGTGGAAGATGCGGTCGCGCAGGATGCCCGCATTGTTGACGACCGCGTCGATGCGGCCGAAGTGGTCGAGCGCGCACTGGATGATGCGCTCGGCCGACGCCCACGTGGCGACCGAGTCCGCGCTGGCGACGGCCTCGCCGCCCGCCGCGCGGATTTCGCCGACCACGCGCTGGGCGGCGGATTCGCCTTCCTGCACCTGGCCGCCGAGCGACGCGCCGATGTCGTTGACGACGACGCGTGCGCCCGCCGCGGCCATCCCGATCGCGATGTCGCGGCCGATGCCGCCTCCTGCGCCGGTCACGACGACCGCTTTGCCTTCGACGATACCCGGCATGTCATATCCTTTCTGTAAGTCTGCTTGCTTTATTGTAGACGATCATACAATATGCTAACCATTAAGTTACACAGTCGGCCGACCCGAGGGCCGAACACACCCTGATGAGCTCAACGGCCCCGCTACGGGCGATCGAAGCGCCGGCACCCCTGCGCAAGCAGGTGGTGGGCAGGCTTCGCGAAGCGATCATGCAAGGTCACCTGAAGCCGGGCGAGCGTCTGAGGGAGCGTGAGCTCTGCGAGATGCTCGGCGTCTCGCGCACGTCGTTGCGCGAAGGCCTGGTCGAGCTCGAGTCCGAAGGGCTGATCCAGAACGTCCCGAATAAGGCGCCGGTGGTGACCCCGATCAGCATTCGGCTGGCGGAGGAGATCTACCAGCTCCGCGGCGTGCTCGAGGCGCTCGGCGCCCGGCTTTTCGCGCGCCAGGCCAGCGCGGGGCAGATCGAGGAGCTGCGCGCGGCGACCGACGAGATCGAGCGCGTGTACGCAAGCTTCGAAGCGTCCGCTTTCCTCAAGGCGAAAGCCCGCTTCTACGAAGTGCTCATGGAGGGCGCGGGCAACCAGCTCGCGGCGCAGGTTCTGCGCGGCATCCACGCGCGGGTGAGCCAGCTTCGCGTCACTTCGCTGTCGAATCCGTCGCGCACCGCGCTCAGCATTGCCGAGATTCGCCGCATCGTGGACGCGGTGGCGGCCCGCGACGAGGAAGGCGCGTGGCGCGCCTCGACCGAGCACGTGGCGAGCGCCGCCGAGGCGGCGCTCGAAGTACTGCGCAAGCAACAGGCTCCCGAAGCCTCGACCCCAAACGTCTGAACGAAAGGAAGGAAACCGTGGACAAGCAACTGATGGATGCAGGACTGAAAGCGCGCCGCGAAGTGCTCGGCGACGAGTACGTCGATCGCGCGATGAAGAACGCCGACGACTTCAACAAGCCGTTCCAGGAAGTCGTCAGCGAGTATTGCTGGGGCCTGTGCTGGACCGACGAGACCCTGTCGCGCCGCGAGCGCAGCATCCTCAACCTCGGCATGATCGCGGCGCTGGGCAAGATGCACGAGTTCGAGCTGCACCTGCGCGGCGCGATCCGCAACGGCCTGACCAAGGAAGAGCTGCGCGCGGTGCTGATCCAGATCGCGGTGTATTGCGGCATCCCCGTCGGCGTCGACTGCTTCCGCGTCGCCAAGCAGGTGATCGGCGAAGCGAAGTCGTAGCGTGCCCGGCGCCACCGAGGGGCTGCTCGAGCTCGTCCGCGATCTTGCGCTTTCGAAGCTGCCGCGCTCGGTGGTCGAGAACGCGAAGTGGTGCGTGCTCGACACGCTCGGCTGCGGTCTTTACGGCAGCCGCGAGGCGTGGAGCGAGATCATGGCTTCGGAGATCGGCGACGAGGCGCCGCGCGGGACGAGCACGATCCTCGGCCGGACCGGCGGCGTCTCCGCACCCGCGGCGGCGCTGTGCAACGGCACGGCGAGCCACGGCTTCGAGCTCGACGATCTCCTCGACGAAGCGATCGTGCATCCGGGCGCGATCGTCGTTCCCGCCGCGATCGCCGCGGCGGAAGCGGCGGACGCCCCGGGCGAGCGCGTGCTCCTCGGTGTGATCGCGGGCTACGAAGTCATGGATCGCGTCGGTCTAGCGCTCGGGCTCGAGCCCGCGCATCGCGGCTTTCACAAGACCTCGCTGGCGGGTCCGATCGGCGCCGCGGTCGCCGCGGGCGTAGTGATGAAGCTCTCCCTCGGCGAGCTTCAGTCGTCGGTCGGTCTCGCCTGCTCCGCCGCGTCGGGCATCAAGACCTTCGCGACCGGTAGCGGCGGCGGCATGATGAAGCGCATGCACGCCGGGCGCTCGGCCGAAGCGGGCGTGCGCATGGCGCAGCTCGCTGCGCGCGGCTTCAGCGGTCCGCCGAACGCGATCGAAGGACGCTTCGGCGTGCTCGAAGTGTTCGGGGGCGAGACCGCGCAGCCCGACCTCATCGGCAAGGATCTCGGCGAGCGCTGGGCGGTGAACCGGGTGTTCGTGAAAGTGTTTCCGTGCTGCAGCTGGATACAGGCGCCGGTGCAGCAGCTCGTCGCGCTGCGCGGTGCGCAGCCGCTCGCGGCCTCGCAGATCGAGGCGGTGCGCATCGGCGTCAACTCGTACGCCCGGCGCATCAACGGCGAGCCGGCTCCCGTCGACACCATGGGCGCACAGTACAGCATCCCGTATTGCACCGCGCTCGCGCTGACCGGCAATCCTCACGACCCCGCGATGTACAGCGGCGGCGCGCTCGAGGACGCCTCGCGGCGCGCGCTCGCTTCGAAGGTCGAGCTCTTCGTCGACCCCGAGATGGAAGCAGTCTATCCGCGGCATTACGGCGCCAGCGTCGAAGTGCGGCTCGCCGACGGGCGCAAGCTTCCGAGCAGCATCCTCGACCCTCACGGCATGCCCGCCGATCCGGTCACCGAAAGCGAGCGGCTGCAGAAGTTCTCACGGCTCGCTTCGCGCGTGCTCCCACCGCAAACCGTCGAGCGCGCGGTGCAGAGCGTGCGCACGCTCGACCGCCTGCGCTCGGCGCGCGAGCTCGCGGCGGCGCTCAGGTAGTCGCAGGGAATACGATCGCCCCTGCTTTCGCGAGCAGCGGGTAGATGCCCCCGGCTTTGACGATGTCCAGAAGCTGCCGGGGAACCGGCTTGCCCCGCAGCGACCTGGCCGTCGTCGCGTTGGTGACGGTGCTCGCGTCGAAATCGACCTCGGCGATCTCGCCTTCCTCGAACAGCGTGGAGACGCCGGCGCACACCATCGCCGGAAACGCGTAGTTCACGCAGTTGCGGAAGAAGAGGCCGTTGAGCGACTCGGCGACGACGCAGCTCAGGCCCAGGTTCCGCAGCGAACGCGCCGCGGGCCGGCTCGAGCCCATCCCGAAGTTCGTCCCCGCGACGATGATGTCGCCCGGCTGCACGAGGTCCACCCACCCCGGCCGGTTCGCCTGAAACACGTACCGCGGCTGCTCAGACACCGGCAGCATGCTCGCCGGCGACGGCAGGATGAGGTCGGTGTTGATGTTGTCCGGGAACTTCCAGGCTCGGGCTTTGAATTTCATTCGATCAAGTCAAAGTCAAAAGCAATTGACCGCCAAGGTCGCAAAGGACGCAAAGGAATTCTTCGGGTGGCTAGTCACCCGGCTCTTCGTGCTCAAGGAACGCGACAGAGCAAGGCGCTCGCGACCGCCTCATCGCTTTTCCTTTGCGTCCTTTGCGGTTCAACTAATCAGCTCAAAAATTCGCGCGGATCCGTGATCACGCCCGTCAAAGCCGAGGCCGCGACGGTCGCGGGTGACGCCATGAAGATCCGTGCGGTCGGGTCGCCCATGCGGCCTTTGAAGTTGCGGGTCGAGGCGGTGATGCACGTCTCGCCGGGGGCCAGGATGCCGGAGTGGACCGCCGAGCATGCGCCGCACGAGGCGTGGGTCACCACCGCGCCGGCTTCGTTCAGGATGTCGATGAGGCCGCGGCGGCTCGCTTCTCGATAGATCGCCTGCGACGCCGGCGTGACGATGAAGCGCGTCTTCACCTTGCGCCCTTGCACCACGCTCGCCGTGAGCTCCAGGTCTTCGAGCGTGCCGTTGGCGCACGAGCCGACGAACGCCTGGTCGATCGCGGTTCCGGCCGCCGCCGAGACCGGCTGCGAGTTGTCGATCACCGCGTCGGGAAACGCCACCAGCGGCTCCAGCGACGACAGATCCACCGTGCGCACGTCGGCATACGCCGCATCCGCGTCGGGATAGACGCACTCGTACGCCGCGTCAGTGCGCTCGCGCAGCCAGCCGTTCATGATCTCGTCGGGCTCGAACGTCGCGAACTCCGCCGCGAGCTCGGTCGCCATCGTCGTCAGCGTCTTGCGCGCGGCGATCGAGAGGTCCTTCATGCCCGGGCCGCCGAACTCGACGTTCGTGGTCACGTGATCGCCGTAGCGCCCGGCGATGTGCAGGAAAGCGTCCTTCGCGGTCACCGCGCGCGGGAGCTTGCCGCGCAGCTCGTAGCGCACCGTCTCGCCCACCGCGAACCACGTCTCGCCGGTCACCGCCGCATAGACCACGTCGGGCGGCCCCACGCCGCGCGCGAGGCAGTTCAGCGCCCCGCCGCTGCCGGTGTGCGAGTCGCTGCCGATGAGCACGCTGCCGGGCAGCGCGTAGGCGTTGTCGACCGCGAGCTGATGGCTGATGCCTTGCGTGTAACCGACATCGTGAAAGCGCTTGATGCCGAAGCGCTTCACGAACTCGCGCCCGGTCTGCATCGCGATCGCCGAAGGCGGATTCATCGCCGGCACCCGGTGGTCGAACACCACCACGATGCGGTCGGGATCGGCGACGCGCAGCACGTCGAACCAGCGGTTCGGCATGAAGTTGGTGTCGAGGAGGAACACGACGTCGACCGGGACCGTCACCAGATCGCCGGGCGCAACGCGCTCGCGCCCGCTCCTTTTCGCGAGGATCTTCTCGGCGATCGTCATGCCCACGGTCGTCGCCTCAGGTGTCGTAGCCGGGGTTCTCGCGGTCGAGCTTGCGCAGCAGCGCCGACCACACCAGCGCGCCGCCCGCGGACTGGCCGCCCTTGCCGTAGATCTGCGGGCCTTGCGCCATCGCGTGGTCGACGACCTCCTGTGCGACCGGGTTCGGCTCCGCGCCGCCCGACAGCGCCAGCACCTGGAGTCGGCACGCGCGCTCGAGGCGATTCATGCGCGCGAAGGCTTCGCCGACGGTCTCGCCGAGCGTGAGCGTGCCGTGATTGCGCAGGATGAGCATCGCGCCGTCCGGTCCGAGGTCCTCGAGCAGGCGCTCGCGCTCGCCGGTGTCGAAGGCCACGCCTTCGTACGAGTGGTATTTGAGGAGGCTCATCACGGTGAGCGCCTGCTGCGAGATCGGCAGCAGCCCCTGCTTCTGCATCGACACCGCGGTGCCGTAGTGCGTGTGCAGGTGCATGACGCAGTGCGCGTCGGCGCGGCCCATGTGCACCGCGCTGTGGATGACGAAGCCCGCGCGGTTGGCGTTGTACGGCGACTCGGAGAGCTTGTTGCCTTCGACGTCGATCTTGAGCAGCGACGAGGCGGTGATCTCCTCGAACATGAGCCCGTACGGATTGATGAGGAACTGGTCGTGCCGACCGGGCACCCGGCACGACAGATGGGTGCTGATCATGTCGGTCCAGCCCATGATCGCGCACAGGCGATACGCGGCCGCGAGCTCGACCCGTGCCTGCCACTCTTCCGACGAGATGCGCTCCTTCGGCTGCCGGCGCGGCGGCGGACGCAGCTTGGTGACCGTGGCCTTCTTCGCGGGTGCGCGTGCGCGCAGGCGCGTGACGGTGGCGTTCTTCGGTACTGTTTTCATCGTTTCTCCTTTAGTCCGCCTGTATCCCCGCGGCCTTGATCACCGACGCGTATTGCGCGATCTCGGACCGGATGAACTTCGCAAACTCCTGCGGCGAGCCGCCCGCGGGCTCGAAACCCTGGTGCACCAGCGGCTCGGCGACCTCGGGCCGCTTGAGCGCGGCGTTGATCTGGGTGTTGAGCAGCGAGACGATGGCCGCAGGCGTACGCGCCGGCGCAAGCACGCCGTACCAGTTGCCCGTGACGTAACCGGGCAATCCCGCTTCGGCGAACGTCGGCACTTCGGGCGCCGCGGGAGAGCGCCGGCTGCCGGTGACCGCGAGCGCGCGCGCCCGTCCCGCTTTCGCCTGCGCGTAGGCGAAGAATACGCTCGTGAACGTGAGCGGCACTTCGCCCGAGACAACCGCCGTGACCGAGCCGGTGCTCGTCTTGTACGGCACGCTCATGAGCTTCACCTGCGCCGCGCGCATGAAGAGCTCGGCGGTGAGGTGCGTGCCGCTGCCGGCGCCGGTGTGCGCGAAACCGATCAGCCCCGGTTTCGCTTTCGCCATCGCGATCAGCTCCTTCACCGACGAGGCCGACGACGGATGCGCGATCAGCATGTAAGGCTGCGTCGCGACGAGCACGATCGGCGCGAAGTCGCGCACCGGGTCGTACGGCAGCTTCTTGTACAGGCTCACGCTGACCGCGATCGCGGCGCTGGTGCTGAAGAGCAGCGTGTGGCCGTCGGGCGCGGCGCGCGACGCCACTTCGCCGGCGATCACGCCGCCGGCGCCGGGCCGGTTGTCGTAGACGATGGGCTGTCGCAAGACGGGCGCCAGGCGTTCGCCCACGACCCGCGCGAGCGCATCGGTGCTGCCGCCCGCGCCCGCAGCGACGATGAAACGCACCGGGCGCGTCGGATACGGCTCGGCGGCCGTGGCGTGGCAGGCGACCGCGCACGCGATCGCGGCGAGTACGGCGCGCACTAGTGGACCTGCGCGCGCAGCCGCGCGAGGCTGCCGCCTTTCATGACCGACCCCGGCAGCGGATGGCCGACGATGTCCTCGGCCAGCTTCGCGCAATCGATGAGCCGATCCAGATCGAGACCGGTCTCTATGCCCATCTCAGCGCACATGAACGCGAGATCCTCGGTGCAGACGTTGCCCGCCGCGCCTTTGTGGCCCGCGAACGGGCAGCCGCCGAGTCCGGCGATGCACGCGTCGTACATGTCGACGCCCATCTCGAGCCCCGCGTAAGCATTGGCGATCGCCATGCCTCGCGTGTCGTGCAGGTGCAGGCTGATGCGCAACGACGGGTAGCGCTCGCGGATCGCCCCGACCGTGCGCTTGATGGAGGTCGGCGTCGCCCACGCCATGGTGTCCGACAAGCCGAAGGTCTCGATGTCGACATCGTGCTCGGCGGCGATCTCGTGCGCCTGCGCGACGAGATCCATGATCGTGCTCACCGGCACGTCGCCCTGGAAGTTGCAGCCGAAGGCGGAGTTGATGCCAGCGCGCTTCACCGGGATGCCGAGCGCCTTGAAGCGCTCGACCGCACGGTGGTTGTAGTCGACCTGTGCCTGCATGGTCTTGTTCTGGTTGCGCATCAGGAATTTCTCGGAGGCCGACAGCGAGATCTTCCCTTCGACGTGCAGCCGCGGCATCGCCAGCGCGCGCTCCAGGCCCTTGTCGTTGAGCCACACCGCGGTGTAGTTCACGCCGTCCTGCTTCTGGATGCCGTTCACGACCTCTTCCGCGTCCGCCATGCCGGGAACGCGCTTGGGATTCACGAACGAGACGATCTGGATGTGCTCGAGCCCGGTCTGCGACAGCGCGTCGATCAGCTCGATCTTGCGCGCGGTGGCGATGGGGCCGGGCTCGATCTGGAACCCTTCGCGCGGGCCTTCTTCCTGGATGTGGATCGCTTTCGGGAAATCGGACATCTGTGCCTCAGACGGTGGCCGGCCTGCGCTGCGCCGATCGGGTGATCTCGGAAAGCACGTACGGCATGATCCCGCCGTGCCGCTGGTATTCGATCTCGGCCGGCGTGTCGAGCCGCAGCGTGAGCGGCACGTCCTGCTTCTCGCCGTTCGCGCGCGTGATGACGAGCGTGACCTGCTGGCGCGGCTGCGCACGCTCGGACAGGCCGACGAGGTCGAACGTCTCGCTGCCGTCGAGCTTCAGTGTCGCGGCGGTGACGCCCGCGGGAAGCTGACACGGCAGCACGCCCATGCCGACGAGGTTGCTGCGGTGGATGCGCTCGAAGCTCGAAGCGACCACCGCGCGCACGCCCAGCAGCCGCGTGCCTTTGGCCGCCCAGTCGCGCGCGCTGCCGGTGCCGTATTCCTCGCCCGCGATGACGATCAGCGGCACGCGGTCGGCGGCGTAGCGGATCGCCGCGTCGTAGATGGTCGTCTGCGTCGCGCTCGGCTGGTGCACCGTCACGCCGCCTTCGACGCCGGGCACCATGAGGTTCTTCAGCCGCACGTTGGCGAACGTGCCGCGCATCATCACCTCGTGGTTCATGCGGCGCGCGCCGTAGTTGTTGAAGTCCGCGGGCGTGACGCCGAGCTTCTGAAGATAGAGGCCGGCGGGCGAAGTGGACTTGATGCTGCCGATCGGGCTGATGTGGTCGGTGGTGATCGAGTTGCCGAGGATCGCCAGGGCACGCGCGCCGCGGATGTCGGCGAGCGTCGACGAGCGCAGCGGCTCGCCGAGGAACGGCGGCTCCTTGATGTAGCTCGATTCGCCCTCCCACGTATACATCTCGCCCTTCGCCTGCGGGATGTCTTTCCAGTGCGGGTTGCGGCTGGTGATGTCGGCGCTGTAGGTCTCGCGATAGAACGCCGGGTTCTCCGCGATACGCAAGGCTTCTGCCAGCTCTTCGGCCGTCGGCCAGACGTCGCGTAGGTACACGTCCCCGGCGATCGGCTCCTTGTCGAAGTCGATGTTCACTCGGCCAGCGAGGGCGAACGCGACCACCAACGGCGGGCTCGCGAGGAATGCCGCGCGCACCGCCGGATGGATGCGCGCCTCGAAGTTGCGGTTGCCCGAGAGCACCGCGCACGCGACGACGTCGTCGTCGGCGATCGCTTTCTCCACCGCGGCGTCGATCGGGCCCGAAGCGCCCACGCACGTGCCGCAGGTATAGCCGGCGACGTTGAAGCCGAGCTTGTCCAGGTACGGCTGGAGGCCGGTCGCATCGAGATAGCGGCTCACGACCGTCGAGCCCGGCGTCAGCGAAGTCTTGACCTTGGCGTTGACCTTCAGGCCTCGCTCGATCGCTTTCTTCGCGACGAGACCGGCGGCGACCATCACGCCCGGATTGGACGTGTTGGTGCACGAGGTGATGGCGGCGATGACGACGTCGCCGTGCCTCACCTTGCCTTCGGCATTGCGCGCCTTCTCGTAACCGCCGCTCGCGGCAGGCTGAGTCAGCACTTCGTCGAAACGGCGCTTGATGTTCTTCAGCGCGATGCGGTCCTGCGGACGCTTCGGTCCCGCGACGTTGGGCTCCACCGTGGAGAGATCGAGCTCGATGACGCGGCTGTAATCGACCTCGCCTTTGCGCGCCGCGCCGAAGCAGCCTTGCGCGCGGTATAACGCTTCGGTCTCGCGCACGCGCTCTTCCGAGCGGCCGGTTTGCAGCAGGTAGCGGCAGGTCTGCTCGTCGACCGGGAAGTAGCCGATGGTCGCGCCGTATTCGACCGCCATGTTGGAGATCGTGGCGCGGTCGGGCAGCGTGAGATTCGCGACGCCGTCGCCGAAGTATTCGACGAAGTGCCCCACCACCTTCGCGCGGCGCAGCATCTCGGTGACGTGCAGCACGAGGTCGGTCGAGGTGACGCCATGCTTCAGCGCGCCGGTGACGTGCACGCCGGTGACGTCGGGCGTGAGGAAGCACACCGGCTGTCCAAGCACCGCCGCTTCGGCTTCGATGCCGCCCACGCCCCAGCCGACGGTGCCGAGGCCCGCGATCATGCCCGTATGCGAATCGGTGCCGACCAGCGTGTCGGGATAGATCACGCCGTCTTTCTCGAGGTAGCCCGGCGCGAGGAACTCGAGATTCAGCTGATGCAGGATGCCCCAGCCCGGCGGCAGGAAGCGGATGCCCTTGTACGCCTGCAGCGCCCACTTCACGAAGCGGAAACGCTCGTGGTTGCGCTCGGTCTCGAGCGCCATGTTCTTGGCGAGCGCGTCGGGCGTGCCGTGGTAGTCGACGGTGAGCGTGTGATCGAGCGTCATGTCGACCGGCACCACGGGCTGCACGATCTCGCCGGCGTGGCCCATGCGCGTGACCGCGCCGCGGATCGCGGTGAGATCGCCGAGGAGCGGTATGCCGGCGGCGCAGTTGAGCACCACGCGGCCGACGGTGAAAGGAATCTCCTCCTCGCGCTGGTCGTTCGGCTGCCACGCCGCGAGCGCGCGCACCTGCCGCTCGAGGACCCGCTTGCCGTCGCAGTTGCGAAGCAGCGATTCGAGAACGATGCGCAAGGAGACCGGCAGCCGCGAGATGCGCCCCGCCCCGCTCTGCTCGAGCGCAGGGAGCGAGTAATAAGCGCGCTTCTTGCCGTTGCCGAAGTCGATCTCGCGTTTTGTGGTGCTGTCGAATGGATTCGTCATGCTCTATACCTTGTTAAAAGCTATGAACCGCCAAGGACGCAAAGGACGCAAAGGAATTCATTCATCGGGCGCCCGTCATCGGTTCCTCATGTTCAAGACAACGTGATTCGGCGAGGCATTCGCGACCGCATCGCTTTCCTTTGCGTCCTTTGCGTCCTTTGCGGTTAAAACGCCTTTGACCTTATTCGGCTCTAATGCCGGTCTGCTTGATCACCTGTACCCACTTCGCGAAGTCGCTGCGCACGGTCTCGGCAAACTCCCGCGCGCTGCTCGTCGTCGCTTCGGATGCCAGCGCGGTCATGCGGTCTTTCATGTCCTGCGTCGCCATGATCTTCACGATGTGCTGATGCAGGCGCTCCAGCACGTCAGGCGGTAGTCCTGCCGGGCCGAGCACGCCGTTCCAGGTAAGCACCTGAACGGCCGCGAGGCCCGCTTCCGGCGCGCTCGGAACCGCGCTCACCGCGTGCCAGCGTTTCGCGTCGGTCACCATCAGGCCGCGCAGCTTGCCGGCGTTCACCAGCGCGACCGCCGATGGCAGTGTCGCGAACATCGCTTCGATGTGTCCCGCGACGAGATCGGTCGTCGCGGGGCCGCCGCCCTTGTACGCGACGAAGCTCACCTTGACCTGCGCCGCGCTCTTGAACAGCTCGCCCGTCAGGTGGTTCGTGCTGCCGATCCCGCTGGTGCCGAAGTTGAGCCGCTGCGGGTTCGAGCGCGCCAGCGCGACCAGCTCCTTCGCCGAGCGGACCGGCAGCGCCGGGTTGACGACGAGGATGTTCGGAAACGTGATCACCGGCGTGACGGCGGTGAAGTCGCGGTTCGGGTCGTAAGGCAGCTTCGCGTAGAGGCCCGGGCTCATCACGATCTCGTTGCTCGTGCCCAGGAGCAGCGTGTAGCCGTCCGCGGGCGACTTCGCGACGAGCGAGGCGCCGATCGTGCCGGTCGCGCCGGGCCGGTTGTCGACGATCACCGGCTGGCCGAGCGCCTCGTTCAGGCGCTGCGCGAGCGGTCGCGCGACGAGATCGGCGGGGCCGCCCGGGGGGAACGGCACGACGAGACGTATCGGTTTGGACGGATAGGATTGGGCGTGCGCAGTCGGAAGGGCGACGCACAGCGCGACGAACAACGCCTTTACGTCAAAATGGATTCCCGCCTTCGCGGGAATGACGGGCGCGCGCTCCATCAGTCCGCCGTCGTCCCAGCAGCTTTGATCACGGCGCCCCAGCGCTCGTAATCGCTGCGGATGACTTTGCCGAATGCGTCCGGCGTGTTGCCGACGAGGATCGTGCCGCTCGGCTCGAACTTGTTCTTGAAGTCGGGCAGCGCGACGACGCGGGCGGTCTCCCTCTGCAATACATCGATCACGCGGGGATCGGTGCGCGCCGGCGCGAGCATGCCGTACCACAGGTCGGATTCCGCGGTCTTGAGCTGCGGCAGCTCGGACAGCGCCGGCACGTCCGGCAGCGCGGGATTGCGCTTCGGGCTCGACACCGCGATCGCGCGCATGCGCCGGTCCTTGATGAGCGGTGTCACCGTCAGAATGCTCACGAACATGAAGTCCACCTCGCCCGAGAGGATGCCGGTGAGCGCCGGCGCGCTGCCCTTGTACGGCACGTGGACGATGTTCATGTGCGCCATGTTCTTCAGCATCTCGCCGGCGAGGTGCGCGCCGCCGCCGGTGCCCGACGAGCCGTAAGTGAGGCCCTTCGGCGTCGCCTTGGCCAGCGCGATCAGGTCGCGGAGGCTCTTCGCGGGCACGGTCGGGTGCGTCACGAGGACGAACGGCAGCGTGGCGATCTGGCTGACCGGCGCCAGGTCCTTCAGCGGGTCGTACGACAGCTTCTTGTAGAGGTGCGGATTGATGACGATCGCGGCATTGGTCGCGACCAGCACCGTGTGCCCGTCGGGCGGCGCTTTCGCCACGACGTCGGCGCCGATGTTGCCGTTGCCGCCCGCGCGGTTCTCGACGATGAACTGCTGGCCCAGCGTCCTGGTGAACTCGGCCGCCAGCGCGCGCGCGACGATGTCGGTTCCGCCGCCGGGTGCGAAGTTGACGACGATGCGCACCGGCTTCGTCGGATAGTTTTGTGCTGCCGCGCCGGCGCAAAGCCCGAGCGCGCTTACTGCAACTGCCAGTCGTGCCACGTACATCCCTACTCCTCTCATTCCGCCTTGAGCCCGAGGTCGCGCACGACCTTGCCCCAGCGCGCATGCTCCTGCTTCAGAAACGCCGCGTATTCCTGCGGCGTGTTCGAAAGCACTTCGAAACCCATCTTCAAAAGCTGCTCGCGCGTCGCGGGCGCGGCCACCACGTGCAGGATCTGCTCGTTCAATCGGTTGACGATCGGTTGCGGCGTGCCCGCGGGCGCGAGGATGCCGAACCACGTCAGCACTTCGAAACCCTTGAGGCCCGATTCGTCGAGCGTCGGGAACTCGGGCGCCATCGCCGAGCGCTTGAGGCTCGTCACCGCGAGCCCGCGCATCTTGCCGGAGCGAACGTTCGGCAGCAGCGTGCCGATGCTCGCGGTGAAGAGCTGCACGTGGCCGCCGAGCAGATCGATGATCGCGGCGCCGTCGCCCTTGTAGTGGATCGGCACCATGTTGATGCCGGTCATGCTCCGGATGAGCTCCATCGACATGTGCGGCGACGAGCCGATGCCGCCGGTGGCGAAGTTGATCTGGCCCGGCCGGGCCTTGGCGAGCGCCACCACGTCCTGGAAGCTCTTCACCGGCAGCGACGGGTGCGACACCATGAGCAGCGGGTTGTGCGCGACGCGCACCACCGTCGCGAAATCCTTGATCGGATCGAAGCCGACCTTCGGATACATCGCCGGCGCGACCGCGTGGGTCGTCTGGCTCGCCAGATACAGGGTGTGTCCGTCGGGCGGCGCCTTGGCGACGAGCTCGGCGCCGATCAGGCCCGTCGCGCCCGCCCGGTTCTCGACGATGAACTGCTGGCCCATGCGCTCGGACAGGCCGGTGGCGACCATGCGCGCGACGAGGTCCGAAGGCCCGCCGGCGACGAAGCCGACGATGATGCGCACCGGCTTGGTCGGATAGTTTTGCGCGTGCGCGAACGCGCACAGTGCGGCGAACAGCGTGAGACTGCGTACGACAAAACCCATCGTGCCCCTCCGGTGGAACTTAAGGTTGTGTTAGGCCCGCAGCAGTGCCGCGAGCTCGCGTGCGCTTCCTGAGCGCTCGGCGTTGCGTGCTTTCTCGATGATCCCGGCCGCGTCCTCGCGCGCTTTCACGCGCGCGGCGAGGCTTTCGAATTTTTGAATCAGCTCCTGCGGCGTGCACGGGTCCGCCGGCATGCCGTGCGGGTCGAGCCTGCTGCTGACTTTCCGCTCTCCGTTGCGCAGCTCCAGCTCCACTCGCGCGCCGTAATGCTTCGGATAGGCGGCTTCCATCTCCGGATCGACGACGAGCTCGACGCGCTGCGCGAGGTCCATGCGCGGCCGCGCATCCGGCGTGTCGGGCGCGTACGCGGCGGGATCCGCCGGATCGCCGGTCAGCGCGAGCGCGGCGCAATACGGGATGCTGAACTGCGCGCCGAACGTGTCTTGCGGATTGCGCCCGCCGTTCTGCGCCAGCGCATACGCCGAGACGCCGACCTGGACGCGGGCGATTTCTTCGAGCTTCAGGGCACGCGCACCGCGCAGCTCAACGAGCTGCTGCGCCGCCGCCTGTATCCACGCACAGCAGGGATAGAGCTTCACGTAGACGTGCTCGACGGCCCAGTGCGTACCGAGGTCTTGCGTGAGCAGCTCCGGTTGCGCCGCCTCCCCCGACATCACGTGCAGCAGGCCGAAGCGCCCTTCGATCGCGCTGGGCGGCGAGGTGAAGCCGCGGCTGCTAAGCTGCGCCATGCGCACGCCGGCTTCCGCTGCGCGTCCCGCGTGCATGCGCTTTTCCATGCCGCCGCCCTCGCCTGCGGCGAACGCCTTGGTGCCCGACGAGGCTGCGCAGGCGAGGCCGACGGCGCGCCGGAGCGCGTCGGCATCGAGGTTCATCACGACCGACGCCGCGACCGCGGCGCCGACGGGTCCCGCCACCGCGGTCTTGTGCCAGCCGTGCTGTGAAGGCCTGGTGCCCATCGCGCGGCCGAGGCGGTCGAGCATCTCGTAACCGGCGATGAGGCCCAGCAACAGGCGCTCGCCCGATGCGTCCGCGGCTTCGGCCGCCGCCAGCGCCGCCGACACCACGATCGCGCCGGGATGCACGATCGCTTCGTCGAGGTGGTCGTCGAGCTCGAAGCCGTGAGCCGCGGTGCCGTTGCAGAGCGCGGCGGCGGGCGCGGTGACGAGCTCTTTGCGTCCGACGATCGAAGCGACGCCTTGCGAGCCTTCCGCCAGCATCTCCTCCGCCATGATCCGCGACCACGGCTCGGGCGCGCCGAAGAGCATGCAGCCGAGGGTGTCGAGCAGGCACCACTTCGCCGCGTCTACGGTGCTCGCGGGCACGCGGTCGGAAGACAGCGTCGCGAGGAACTCGGCGAGGGTTCGGCTATGAGTGGTCATGTTAGCGAGCGCCTCCGAATCGCCACGTCGCGCTGCGCGCTCCTCGCGATGACCGTCATTGCGAGGAGCGGCGGCGACGAAGCAATCCCGTGGCGCACGAACTTCAATCGAACGCCTTCTGGCCGAGCAGGTGCTCGCGGAAGCGGTTCTTGAGGTGCGCGCCGTCGCGCAGCCGGATCGACATCGGATAGCGCTTGTTGCTCACCTTGATGTCGAGCAGCGCGGGTCCCGCGGTGTCGTAGATCGCGGCGATGCCTTTCTCCAGCTCGTCCTGCGTGTAGACGGTCTCCGCATAGGCGAACGTCGCGGCTTTCGCCATGCCCGACAGGCTCACGCCCTTGGCGGTGTGCGTGGGCTGCATGCCGGTCTCGGCGTAGAGCTCGTTGTCCATGACGACGATCGAGAGGTTCGGCGGACGCTTCGCGCCGATGGTCGCGAGGGCACCCAGCCCCATCAGCATCTCGCCGTCGCCGGTGACCACGATGACACGGCGGGAAGGCTGCGCGAGCGCGAGGCCGAGGCCGAGCATCGCGGCGGCGCCCATCGCGCCCCACAGATAGAAGGTGTTGAGATGGTCGTGCACGCCGCAGTCGTAGCAGCTCGATCCCAGGCCGGTGACGACCAGCGCATCACCGCGCTTGTCGAGGATCGCCTTCACCACTTCGCGGCGGTCGAGGGTGCCTTGTTTCTTGACGGTGTCGTTCATCACTTGCTCCAGTCCTTGAATCCCACGACGCGCTGGCCGATCAGCACCGCGATCGGACGATTGGTGCTGAACGCCATCGTACCGGCGGCGAACACCACTTCGCCGATCTCCTCGGCGCGGTCGACGCGCTGCACGATGCAGCCCGCGTCTTCGAGCAGCTTCTGCGTGCCCTGCCCCATCGCGATCTGCCACGGGTTGAACTCGCCCCACTCGCCGCGCATCGTCACGAGCATCAGCATCGGGAAACGCGCTTCCTGCGCGAGCGAGAGCATGTTCATGCAGTTGCCCGCGCCGGACGATTGCATCAGCAGCGCGCCGCGATCGCCGCCGAGCCAGGAGCCGGCGAGCATCGCCACGCCTTCCTGCTCGGTGGTGAGCGAGACCACCTTCATCTCCTTGTCGGCCTCGCAGTCGTTGATGAGCTGCGTGTGTCCGGCGTCGGGGACGTAGGCGACCTGGGCGATCTTCAGGCGCTTGAAGGTGTCGTAGATGTCGCGCGCCCAGGGGCGCGCAGGGGTTTCCTGTTTCACGGTTTCGCTCCGTTGTGTTTGCGTTGGTTCTTCAATTGCGGCGGCTGCGCTTCCACGCCCTGCACCGCGGCGCGGACCACTTCCGGCGTCAGCGCGGGCGCCAGGGTCGTGATGAAGTCGTAGACGTAGCGTCTCAAATAGCTGTGCTGGCGCAGCGAGATATAGGTCGTGCTCGACTCGAAGAGATGGCTCGCGTCGCGCGCGCGCAGGTCGCGATCGTGCGCGGGGTCGACCGCCACGGTCGCGAGGATGGCCACACCCAGGCCCAGCTCGACGTAGGTCTTGCACACGTCGGCGTCGACCGCGCCGAAGATGATGTTGGGCTCGATCCCCGCGCGGCGGAAAGCGTCCATCACCTTCCAGCTCCCGCTGCGCTGGCGGTCGTGGGCGATGATCGGATACTTCGCCAGCTCCTGCAGCGTGAGGTTCTTCGCGCGCAGGACCGGGTGGCCTTTCTTGGCGATGATGCTGCGCGAGATCGGAAAGCACGGCAGCATGGTGAGCCTGGGGAAAGGCCGCATCGTCTCGGTGCCGAGCGCAAGGTCCGCTTCGCCCGATTCGACCGCTTCGCAGATCTGCGTCGGCGTGCCCTGGTGCAACCCGAGCTTCACGCGCGGATAGCGCCGCATGAATTTCTCCACCACGTGCGGCAGCACGTAGCGCGCGTAGGTGTGCGTCGTCGCGATGGTGAGGGCGCCCTGCTCGCGCTCGTCGTACTCCTCGCGCACGCTCTTGAGATTGTCGACGTCGTTGAGGATGCGCTGGGCGATCTCCAGCACCTCGCGCCCCGGCTCGGTCAGACCGACCACGCGGTTGCGCTTCCTCTGGAAGATCTCCACGCCGAGCTCGGACTCGAGAAGCTGGATCTGCTTCGAGAGCCCGGGCTGCGAGGTGTGCAGCGCCTCCGCGGCGGCCGAGATGTGGTTGCCGCGGCGATGCACTTCGACGATGTATTTGAGCTGCTGCAGCTTCATCGAAGAAATCCGGGTCGGAGTCACATTTTCGGCGGTGATCATGAAATGTGACTCTGACCCGGATTATTGTTCGTTGACGTAGCGCGCGATCGCGGTGTGATCCGCGGCGCCGCCGAGCTGTTTCTCCGCTTTCTTCCACATCTCGAGGGTCGCCTTGCCGAGCTCGGCCGGGACGCCGCACTTCTCGGCGACTTCCATCGCCAGCGTGATGTCCTTGGCCATGAGGCCCAGCGCGAAGCCCGAGTTGAACTTCTCGTTGAGGATGAACTGCTCGAACTTGTTCTCGGTGCTGTTGTTGCGGCCGGTGGAGGCGTTGATGACCCCGATCAGGGTGTGCGGGTCGATGCCGAAGCTCTTCGCCACCCGCACCGCTTCAGCCGCAGCGGCGAGGCCCGCCGCGGAGACGTAGTTGTTCAGCACCTTGGCGGCGTGGCCCGATCCGAGCGAGCCGACGTAGAAGCGCTTGCCCATCGCGGCGAGGAGATCGTCGTGCGCTTCGGCGACCGCCTTGTCGCCGCCCAGCATGATCGACATCGTCGCTGCGACCGCGCCTTTGACGCCGCCCGAGACCGGCGCGTCCAGCAGTTTGAGGCCGCGCTTGGCGAGGTCTTCGCCCAGCTCGCGCGTGCCGACCGGCGCGGAAGAGCTCATGTCGATGATCAGCGCGCCCTGTTTGAACCCCTTGGCGAGGCAGTCGTCGCCTTCTTCGCGCCCCAGTGCGACGCGCCGCACGATGTGGCCGTCGGGCAGCATGGTGATCACCACCTCGGAGCCGGCCGCGAGGTCCGCGAGCGATTTCGCCGCGGTGAATTCCGCTGTCTTCGCCGGATCGGTGTCGTAGACGGTGACTTTCCAGCCCGCCTTGGTGAGATTGCGCACCATCGGCGCGCCCATGTTGCCGACGCCGATGAAGCCGATGCGGGTGTTCTCTTTAGTTGCCTTGTCCATATGTCCTCTGCTGTCCGTCGTCCCCGCGAAAGCGGGGACCCATCCTGACCTTAACCGTTTTTGAAATGGATTCCCGCCTGCGCGGGAACGACGATCCTCAAGCCGCGATCGCGAGCCTGGCTTTCGCCGCGTTACGTCCCGCGATGCGCCCGAAGACCGCACCGCTCATCAGCCCGGTCGCGCCGGGGTAGTTGAAGTAGAACAGCCCGCCGACCATCTCCCCCGCGGCATAGAGGCCGGGGATGGGCCGGTGGCCGGTGTCGACGACCTGTGCGTCGTTGGTGATGCGCAGGCCGCCGAACGTGAACGTGATGCCGCACGTCACCGCGTAGGCTTCGAACGGCGGATTCTCGAGCGGGATCGCCCAGTTGGACTTCGGAAGCTCGAGGCCGACCGTGCAGCGTCCGTCCTTCACGTTCGGGCTGAACGGCACGTCGCGCTTCACCGCGGCGTTGAACTCCCTGATCGTCTTGAGGAGCTCGGGCTTGTTGACGTCGTCGAGCTTCTCGACCAGCTCTTCGAGGCTGTTCGCCTTCACCTTGGTCACGTGCTTCGACTTGTACTCGGGGCGCAGATAGTGCAGCACCGACGAATCGAAGAGCTGCCACGCGAACTGCATCGGCTGCTGGAGGATGATGCGGCCGTATTTGGCGTAGGTGTAGTTGCGGATGTCCGCGCCTTCGTCGACGAAGCGCTTGCCGTCGGCGTTGATCATGATCGAGAAGGGATAGTTGTCGCGCTCGTAATCGTCGATCGTCGAGGGGTCGCCGAAGTCCGAGGCGTAGCGCTCCCAGCCCACCGAGTGGCAGCCCGACCAGTGGCCCCACGGCTGGGCGCCGATGTCCATCGCCATCTGCAAGCCGTCGCCGGTGTTGTATTTCGAGCCGCGCACTTTCGCGAGGTCCCAGCCCGGCCCGAGGTGGCGCGCACGCCACGCCGCGTTCGCTTCGAATCCGCCGCACGCCAGGATCACGCTGTTCGCATGGAATTCTTTCGTTACGCCATCCAGCTTGACGACCACGCCGTGTACGCCCGCGTCGGAGTGCAGCAGCGATTTCGCCCATGCGTTGTAGAGGACGGTGACGCCGGCTTTCTCCGCCGCTTTGTAGAGCGTCTGCACCAGGCCCGGTCCGCCGCCGACCGCCGCGAGCGTCGCGCCGCCCCAGAAAGTGAACTTGCCGTCGACCTTGAACGATTGCCGGCCGAACTGCGGCAGCCAGCGCACGCCCTTGTCCTTGAGCCAGTGCATCGTCTGCTTGGAGCCGCGCACGAGCAGCTCGCAGAGGTCGGGATCGGTGCGGTTCTGCGTGATGCGCGCCATGTCGTCGAAGAACTTGTCTTCGGTGTAGGTGCCGAAGTCGCTCTTTCTCTCTTCTTCCGACAGATCGGGCGAGAGCGCGAAGATGTCTTCCGAGCCTTCGTAGACGAAGCGCATCAGGCCTTCGGTGTACGTGCTGTTGCCGCCGCGATCTTCTTCCGGCGCGCGCTCGAGCAGCAGGACCTTCGCGCCTTCGTCGGCCGCAGTGATCGCCGCGCACAGAGCGGCATTGCCGCCGCCGACCACGATGACGTCGTACTTGCCTTCCATCCACCCTCCTTTGTTCCGCTCGGGGTCTGACCCCGCTCTTTGGGGTCAGACCCCGGTTTTCACAGATTCCAGAATCAGGTCCGCGCCTTTTTCACCCGTCGCCAGCGACGGCGCATTGGTGTTCGACGACGGGATGGTCGGGAACACCGACGAATCGACGACGCGCAGGCCGCTGACGCCGCGCACCCGCAGCTGCGGATCGACGACCGACCGCTCGTCCGCGCCCATGCGGCAGGTGCCGACCATGTGCCAGCTCGTGTTCACGCCGTCGCGGATGTAATCGAGCATGCCGGCTTCGTCGGTCACGCCGGGGCCGGGGCGCGTCTCGCGCACGATCAGCGCTTTCATCGCGGGGCTTGCGGCGACCGCGCGGGCCCGCCGCATGCCGTCGAGGAAGAGCTGCGCGTCGGCTTCGTGCGAGAGATACCGCGGGTCCATCGCCGCATGCTCGTGCGGGTTCGCGGAGCGGATGTGCACCGTGCCCGTCGAGTGCGGCTGGAGCGGCGTGATCCCGATCGAGAACCCCGACCACGGATCGAGCCCGTAGCGCGCGGTGCGCGCGTAGCGGTCCTTGCCGGACACCGGCATGAGCCGCAGCACGAGGTCGGGCTGTCCGGCCTTGTCGTCGCTGCGCAGATTGGTCTGAGCGGTCGACGAGCAGATCGCGAGAAAACCCTTGCGCGTGAGCGCGAAGCGCAAGCCCTCGCGCATCTTGCGCCAGGGATTGCGCAGCACGTCGTTGACGGTGAGCGGCTTCGCGCACTCGTAGGTGATGCGCACGTTGGGATGGTCGCGCAGGTTCTCGCCGACGTCGGGCGAATGACGCACGACGGCAATGCCGTGCTTCTGCAGGAGGTCCGCATTGCCGATGCCCGAGAGCTCGAGGAGCTGCGGCGACTTGAGCGGCCCCGCGGAGAGGATGACCTCGCGCCGCGCCTTCACCGGCTGCACGCGGCCGTCGCGCGAGATCTCGACGCCGACCGCGCGCGTGCCTTCCATCAGCACCCGGGTCGCGACGGTGTCGGTGATCACCGAAAGATTCGGCCGCGACAGCGCCGGCTTCAGATACGACACCGCCGAGCTGGAACGCAAGCCTTTGCGCGTCGAATACTGGAGATAGAACGTGCCTTCGTAGCTGCCGTCGTTGTAATCGTGCAGGCGTTGCGAGCCCAGCGCTTCGCACGCGTCGACGAACGCGTCGGCGAGCTCGTCGAACTTGTGCAGGCGCGTGACGCCGACCGGACCGCCCTTGCCGCGCGTCTCGTCGCCTTCCGGAAAGTCCTCGAGCCGCTTGAAGAGCGGCAGCATGTCGGCGTAACCCCAGCCTGCGCAGCCGGCGTCGCGCCATTTGTCGTATTCCCTGGGATCGCCGCGCACGAAGAGGTTGCCGTTGATCGAGCTCGAGCCGCCGATGACGCGCCCGCGCACCCACAGCTGCTGCTTGCCGTTGAGATGCTGCTGGGGCTCGGTCTTGAACGGCCACGTGAAGCGCTCGTCCATCAGCACTTTCGCGACGAACATCGGCACGTGGATGTTGATGTGGTCGTCGCGGCGGCCCGCTTCGATCAGCAGCACCTGGTGCCTGCCGTCCGCCGAGAGGCGGTTCGCCAGCACGCAGCCGGACGAGCCGGCGCCGACGATCACGTAGTCGAACTCGGCGGTTTCAGGAAGCGACGTCACGTACATCTCACTCCTCCTCGGACCGGGGCTCAGGCCCCTTTTGTCGTGTCGCGGTAGCCGTGCACGCGTGCGTCGGCGACGCACCGCTCGTAATCGGCGAATCCCTCGTAGGCCTGCGCCACCGCCTTGCCGTTCATGACGTACTTCCAGCGCCAGCGCGCGTCCTGGTCCTGGAAGAAGCGCCAGGGCCGCGCGGATCGCTCCTGTTTGCGTGCGCCGGTCATCGCCGCCCCTTAAGCGATGCGCTCGTACAGCAGTGTGTTCTTCTTGAGTGCGGCTTCGTCGATGGCGATCCCGAGGCCCGGACCGTGCGGCACGTCGACGTGCCCGTCGCGGATCCTGAAATCGCTCTCGGGCGACAGCGGGTCCCTGGCGGTCGCGTTGAGGCCCATCACGAACTCGCCCGCGCCCATCATGCGGGAGGCCGGCGTGCTCGCGTAGAAATGAGCGCTCGCCGCGGCTTCGAGCTGCGACTGCACCGCAAGCCCGCCGCAGTTCAACTGGATGTTCGCGGCTTCGGCGACCGCCGCGATCTTCTTCGCCGCAGTCAACCCGCCGAGCTTGTAGAGCTTGATGCAGAACGCGTCGACCGCCCGCGCTTCGGCGAGCGCGTACGCATCCTGGAGCGTGAAGATCGCCTCGTCGGCCATCACCGGAACGCCGCCCGCCGCGCGGCGGATCTCCGCCATGCCCTGAAGGTCGCGGCGCGCGATGGGCTGCTCGATGTAACCCAGCCCCATCGGCCTGATCGCGGCGATCGCGGACAGCGAATCGGCCAGCGTCCAGCCGGTGTTGGGATCGATGCCGATCACCACGTCCTCGCCCACCGCCTTGCGCACCGCTTCGAAGTTCTGCACGTCGCGCTTCCAGCCGCGGCGGTCGGCCATCTTCAGGCACAGCACCTTGATGCCGAACTCGTCGACCGCGCGCTTCGATTCCGCGATCATCGTCTCGACGTCTTCGGCCATGCTGACCGACCATTCGAGCGGGATGCGCGGCTGGCAGCAGCCGCCGATGAGGTTGTAGATCGGCTGGTTGAGCGCCTTGCCCTGCGCGTCGCGCAGCGCGATGTCGAGCAGCGCGCGCGCCGCGGGGTTGCCGGCGAGGCGGTTGTCGAAAGTCTCGCTGATGCCTTCGATGTCGAAGATCGAGCGGCCGATCAGCGCCGGTCCGAGGATCTCCTTCACCGCCGCGACGACGGAGAGCGAAGTATCCGGAACGAAATGCCCCGGGCTGATCGGGCGGATCTGCGCGGTGCCGACCACGCCGCCGTCGTAGATCTTCACCAGCACCGGCTTGCCGAGCAGGCGCTCGGCGGGGCCGGTGTCGTAGCTGCCGCTGGAGAAGATGCGCTGGACGCGCGCCGAGAGCGCGGTGACGAAGACTTCAATGCGATCGATCACGCGTCACTCCCCCCTGATACCGGCGTTCTTCACGACCTTTTCCCAGCGCGGGATCTCGGCCGCGATGAACTTCGCGAACTCGGCCGAGGTGTTGCCCACGGGCTCGAAGCCTTGCGCGAGCATCTTGTCGCGGATATCCGCGGCGCGCATCGCTTTCGAGGTCTCTTTCGCCAGCGCATCGACGATCGGGCGCGGCGTGCCGGCCGGGGCGAGCAGGCCGTACCACGACGCGGCGTAATACCCGGGCACCCCGGCTTCCGCGATCGTCGGAACGTTGGGCATCGCGGGGCTGCGTTTCGAGATCGATACGCCGAGCGCGCGGATCTTGCCGTTGTTCACCTGCGGCAGCGCGGCCGGTACCGACGAGAACAGCGCCTGCACCTCCCCGCTCACCAGCGCGGTGAGCGACGGCGCCGCCCCTTTGTACGGCACGTGCACCATGTCGACGCCGGTCATCGATTCCAGCAGCTCCATCGCGAGGTGCGTGACGTTGCCCATGCCGCCGGAGCCGTAGGTGATCTTGCCCGGCTGCGATTTCGCGAGCGCGAGCAGGCCCTTCACGTCGTTGGCCGCGACGCTCGGATGCACGCTCAGCACCGAAGGCCCGAGCGCGACGAGGCTCACCGGGATGAAATCCTTGCGGATGTCGAACGGCAGTCTGGCGTACAGCGAGGGTATGGCGATGGTGGAGTTCGCCATGAGCAGCGTGTGGCCGTCCGCGGTGCCTCGCGCCACGATCTCGGCCGCGATGTTGCCCGCGGCGCCGGGACGGTTGTCGACGACGAACGACGCGCCCATGGCTTCGCCGAGCTTCTGCGCGATCGCTCGCGCGGCGATGTCGGTGCCGCCGCCGGGCGCGAAGCCCACGACGACGCGCACGGGTTTGGAAGGATATTTCTGCTGGGCGTGAACCGCGCCGGACGCGGCGCACGCGGCCGCGAGCGCGAAGAGGATGGTTTTGGACATGGGGACCTCAGGCCGCGATTGCGGTGTGTCGGGGATGCGCGGGACGCGTCATCGCGTCGGGCGCTTCGAAAGGCTTGTGGCCTTCGACCTGCGAGGCGTACAGCACGCGGCGGTTCTCCGCGTTGAACGGGTCGCGCTTGTGCAGCGTCGCGCGGTTGTCCCAGACCACGACGTCGCCGACCGACCACTCGTGCTCGTAGACGAAGCGCGATTGCGTCGCGTGCTCCCAGAGCTCGTTCAGCAGCGCCTCCGAATCTTCCAGCGACAGGCCGTTCACGTACGCGCTGTGGCGGCGCCCGAGGAACAGCATGCTGCGCCCGGTCTCGGGATGCGTCGAGACGATCGGGTGGCTCGGCCCTTCGATCTCGCGGATGTCCATGTCCAGCCGCGCGCCGGGGCGGATCTGCATCGCGGTATCGACGATGTTCGCCTGCTTGATCGTCATGCCTTTGAGGCGCTGCTTCATCGCGTCGGACAGCGTGTCGTACGCGGCGTAGCAGTTGCTGAAATAGGTGTGGCCGCCTTCGGGCGGAATCTCCACCGCGAGCAGCATGCGCGCCGCCGTCGGGCGCTCCTTGAACGAAAAGTCGGCGTGCCACACCACTTCGCCGTCGCCCAGGATGCCGACCGGCTTGCCGTCCTGCTTCACGTTGGTGACGACCGTCACCTCGGGCGGCAGGTTGAAGATCTTGTTCGCGGTGCGCTCTTCGAGGCCGCGCTTGTGGAGGTTGGACGACGTCACCGGCGTGCCGAAGCGCTTCGCGAAGGTGACGAGGTCCGAAGGAGTCATGGCCTGGCCGCGAATCACGAGCAGCAGGTGGTCGAGCCAGTGCGCGTGCAGACGCGCGAAGGTCGCGTCGTCGAGGGTCTTGAGATCGAGGCCGCGCACCTCGGCGCCGAGCGCCGCACGCGTCGGCACCACCTGGATGGGGTCGGACCCCGGCTTCTTCGGGGTCTGACCCCGGTTTTCAACGACAGAACTCATGTCATTCACTCCGCCAAAACCTTGAGATAGCTCGACCGCCCGCCGTCGGCCGCGATCGTCGTGCCGGTCAGCATGCGCGACTCGTCCGACGCCAGGAACACCGCGATGGACGCGATGTCTTCGGGATCGCCCTTCGAAAACGGATACAGCTTCTGGAACGCCGCGCGCTCGCGCGCCGCGGGTCCCGGCTTCTCCGCGAGCATGAAGTCCTTGTTCTCGTAACGCGCGATCTGGCGCTCGGTGCGTACCGAGCCCGGGGCGATCGCGTTGGCGCGGATGTTGTGCTGCGCGTACTGCGCGGCGAGCGTCTTGGTGAACGAGACGATGCCGCCTTTGGTCGCGGCGTACGCGGGCTTCATCGAGCCCATGAGGCCGAGGTGCGACGTCACGTTGACGATCGAGCCGCCGCCCGCCTTCAGCATGTGCGGGATGCCGTGGCGGCACGTGAGGAACGGGTGCAGCAGGTTCAGATTGATCGTGCGGTGCCAGACGTCGAGGTCCATCTGGTGCACCGGTACGTCTTCCTGCAGCGAGCCGCCGGCGCAGTTGAAGATGACGTCGAGACGGCCGAAGCGCTCGACCGTCGCCGCGACCGCGCGCGCGACGCTCGCGTCGTTCGTCACGTCGGTCTCGACGAACAGCGCATCGCCGCCCGCTTCCCTGATCTCGCGCTCGGCGCGCTCACCCTGTTCGCGCCTGATCTCGATCAGGGCGACTTTGGCGCCTTCGCGCGACGCCAGCTTGGCGGTCGCTTTCGCGATGCCGGCGCCCGCGCCGGTCAGGAAAACGACCTTGCCGTCGAGTCTTGCCACGGCTTTCTCCTCTTTCGGTAGGTGGAGGACTTTAGCCGCGGCCGCTATAACTCACAAGACGAATTTGTTAATCCAGTATTCCCGCTGTGGAATACTACGAAAAACAAAGCATCAACACGGAGATCACGGAGGTTCACGGAGGACACGGAGGAAAGCACTCGGACGCGCACGTCTCACACCGCGTCTTTAGCAACGAAGTGATGACTCAGGATGCGCCACCCGCGGCATCCCTCCGTGTCCTCCGTGTTCCTCCGTGCCCTCCGTGTTAAAGCTTTTGAACTGTGCTCTTAAGGTCTTGCGTCAGGAATAGTGAGCTCAACGAGCCGAGCCGCTCGCGGCTGGGTATCGAGCGTCCGGCACGTCTCGACGATCTCGTCGAAGCGCGCCGCGGACACCGGGAGGCCCGGCACGATGTCGCGCAGCCGCCGCGCCTCTTCGTCGAAATCCCAGATGAACTCGCGTCCCGTCCCCTGCTTCGAGTAGCTCTTCCCGTCCTTGGTGTAGATCGTGATGCGCGGGCCGAACAGCGGCGCGGTGTGCGAAGGGATCATCGTCACGCGCTTCATGATGTCGAGCACTTCCGGCTTCGCATCGCTGACTTTCGGCGGACCGCCTTCCCATTTCTGGAGCACCGGAAAGCCGCGCTCGACGATCGCATGGGCGGTGTAGTAAGGCGTCATGCCCGGTTTGGGCGGCGCGTCTTCGCGGCGCGACGTGAACGCGGGGCTCGGATACTGCGTCTCGAGCCAGTTCACCACCGCCTCCACGCGCTCGACGTTCCCGGGCCTGATGTCGTGCTCTTTCACGAGCGCCGCGGTGACGTCGATGTGCGCGATGTTGTAGCCCGAGATCGAGTAGATGCGATACAGCGTCTCGAGGAAGATCCAGCTTTTGCCCAGATCCTTCGTGATGTCGGCAAGGTTCGCGCGCGTCGCGCCGACGAAGCTGTAAGTGAGCTCGCCTTTGTTGCTGCCGGCGAACGCGTGATAGAAACCGGCGTCGCCTTCCAGCACGGTATCGCCGCCGACGTGTCCCTGCCGCGCCAGCGACACCGCGAGCATCGCGTTGCGCACCGCCGCGCCTTCGCGCAGCGCCTTGCCGCCGCAGCGCGGCGCCTCGAGGTTGCCGCCGGCGAGGCTCGCGCACAGCGCGATCGCGCTGTTCACTTCGTCCTCGCTCAGGCCGTAGAGCTTCGCCGCCGCGATCGCCGCACCGAAGATGCCGAACACCGGTCCCGCATGAAAGCCGCGCGACATCACCGTCGGGATGTAATCGGCGGCGAGTCGCTCGCAGACTTCATAGGCCGCGGCGACCGCGGTCACCAGCTGTCTGCCGTCCGCGCCGGCGCTTTCGGCGGCCGCGAGCGCGGTCGGGATGATGCTCGTGCCCGGGTGCGTGAGCATGCGAAACGTATCCCATTTGCCGCCCGAGAATGCCATCTCCGAGCCCGCGTACGCCGCGCCCGCGCGCGTGACCTTCGAGCCGTCGACCGGGATCGTCGCGCCGTGCGCGACGCCGCTTTCCTCTTCGGTGACGAGCTTCACCGCTTTCTTCGCGTCCCCGGTCTGCGAGCCGAGCAGGATCGACCCCAGGCAATGCAGCGTGACGCCTTTCGCGCGATCCACCACTGCGGGAGGAAGATCGCGGTAATCGAGGTTCGCCACCCATTTCGCCAGCGCGCGGCTGATCGAGGTCATAGTTGCACTCCACTGTCGTTGTTTCGCGACATGTTAACGCGGCCGTGCAGCGCATTACGGCGCTCGAAAGCGCCGGCAGTAAACGGAACGCGCGTTCCGGCGTTGTGAGCGAGTGGAGGCACTTTGCAGGGTTAACGGCGAGCGCACAAGCGGGGCGCCTGTTGACTTCCTGCGTCGTTTTCCCTCTCCTTGCGGAATTTTTCCGGGCGCCGTGACGTTTTTAACAACCGATATGTCGGCGTTCTTCTACAGTCGCTCACCCGCAAAGCACGGTTGAAAGCATGAGCCGATACACAGGCGATCCGCAGCTTCTCAAGCGACTGCCGCCGTTCTCATGGCTGAGCGAGAGCCAGCTCGCATGGGCCCTGCCGACGGTGGAACATCGACGCTACGCCGCGCGCGCCGTGCTCCAGCGTTATGGCGAACCCGGCGACGGTCTTTACATCGTCGTGTCGGGGCGCGTGTCCGTGCTTCACCAGGACGCGCAGGGCCACGAGCTCATCGCGGCTTCGGTCGGCCCGAACGATTTCGTCGGCGAGCTCGGCCTGCTCGAAGAGGAAGCGTGCGCGGCGAGCATACGCTGCGACACCGCCTGCGAGCTGCTCTACATCCCGCGCAAAGTGGTGCTCGAGTGCCTCGAGGACAACAACCGCGCCGCGATGTGCATGCTCAGGAAGACGCTGCGCCGCCTGTGCGACACGCATCGCAAGCTCGCGACGCTCGCGCTCACCAAGGTCTACGATCGCGTCGCCGCGGTGCTGCTGGAGCACAGCCGCGACGCGGACGGCGAGCGCCGCGTCGAGATCGGCTCGGAGCAGATCTCCGCGCGCGTGGCGGCCTCGCGCGAGATGGTGAGCCGCGTCATCAAGGACATGATCGGCCGCGGCATGGTGCGCAGGGAAAGGCGCAAGCTCGTGATCGTCGACGCGGCGGCGCTCGCCGCGAAGGGCACCGGCGCGGAGCGCGAGCCGAACGGCCACGACCCGCTCGCGGTCGCATCGCCGCAGTGATCAGCCGGGCGGCCACGGGCTCTTCGTGACCGCCACCGCGACGATGTAGAAGAACACCGCCTGCGCCGCGATCAGCGCGGCGATCCGCACCCCTTTCGTCTTCCCCCGCTTCAAGGCGATCGTTCCCAGCACGATGTACGCGACGAGGCCGGTCACTTTCGCGGTGATCCAAGGCGCCTGCAACGGATACTGCCGGATCATCACCGCCAGCGTCACCGCGCTCGCGAGGAGCACCGTATCGACGACGTGCGGCACGATCCTCACCCACCGCTTCGCGAGCATTTCCGGCGCGCGCAGCATCCACCCGCCGCGCAGCGTGAACAGCAGCCAGCTCGCGGCCACCGCCGTCATGTGCACCGTCTTGATCGTGGTGTAGTCCACCGGCCTCCCGTCATTCGTCGCGACAAAAACGCGCGCATCATACTGCGGCCGCGCGGACGCTGCGCGCCTGTTACCATCGGCGGCTGCGCTAACGCTCCGGAGACCCACGACCATGCACGCCGACGCCGATCACCCTCATCACGGTAACCGAGTCGAGGACCGGCGCCTCATCACCGGCGCGGGCTGTTATGCCGCCGACTGGAGCGTCGCGGGGCAGCTCTACGGTTATTTCGTCCGCGCCGATCGCGCACACGCCGAGATCGCAGCGATCGATACGTCTGCGGCGATGAAAGCGCCGGGCGTCAAGGGCGTGTACACCGGCGTAGACGCGGTGCGCGCGGGCTACGTGAAGCCGCCGCACGCCTTCACCTTCCCCGGCAGGAACGACATGAAGGCCCGCGCGCCGGATCGTCCGGTGCTCGCGCACGGCAAGGTGCGGTTCGTCGGCGAAGCGGTCGCGCTCGTCGTCGCCGACAGCGCGGCGGCCGCGCAGGACGCCGCCGAGCTCGTGTCGATCGAGTACCGCGATCTGCCCAGCGTCACCGATCCCGAAGCCGCACTGGCCGCGGGCGCGCCCCAGATCCACGACGACGTGCCGGGCAACCTCGCGTTCGAATCCGAAGCCGGCGACGAGCAAGCGGTCGAAGCCGCTTTCGCAAAAGCGGCGCACATCACGCAGCTCAAGGTCGTGTCCACGCGCGTCGCCCCCAACCCGATGGAGCCGCGCGCGTGCCTCGTCGCGTACGACGCCGCGCACGACGAATATCGCTTCAACGTGGTGATGCAGGGCGTGACGACGCTGCGCCAGCAGCTCTCCGCCTACACCAAGGTGCCGCAGGACAAGCTCAGGTTCGAAGCGCGCGACGTCGGCGGCGGCTTCGGCCAGCGCACCATCGCCTATCCCGAGTATGCCGCGCTGATGATCGCGGCGAAAGCGCTGGGCAAGCCGGTGAAGTGGGTGTCGACGCGCATGGAAGGCTTCGTCGCCGACGCGCACGGCCGCAACAACATCATCGACGGCAAGCTCGCGCTCGACAAGGACGGCCGGTTCCTCGCCATGCGTCTCGACTGGATCAACGACATGGGCTCGTACCTGTCGACCGGCGCCATGGGACACATCCGCAACACCACGACGTGCATGACCGGCGTCTACAGGATTCCCGCGCTCTATGCGTCCTACCGCATCCCGCTGACCAACACCACGCCGGTCGCGGCGTATCGCGGCGCGGGCCGTCCGGACATCGCTTACGTCGTGGAGCGCCTGGTGAACGCGGCGGCGGCGGAGACGGGGGTCGATGCGGCGGAGCTGCGCCGGCGCAACTTCATCCCGCCCGAGGCGTTCCCCTACACCACCCCGACCGGTTCGACCTACGAGATCGCCGACCTGCCGGGGCTGCTCGACAAGGCGCTGAAGCTCTCCGACTGGAACGGCTACGCGGCGCGGCGCGACCGGTCCACCGCGGCGGGCAAGCTCCGCGGGATCGGCATCTCGACCGTGATCGAGAACACCGGCGCGGGTAACGCGCCCAAGGACGAAGTCGAGATCGAGCTCGACGCGAGCGGCACCGTCACGGTCTACACCGTCTCCAAGGCGCAGGGCCACAGCCACGAGACGACGCTCGCGCAGATCGTCGCGAGTGCGCTCCAGGTGTCCCCCGGGCAGGTGAAGGTGGTGCAGTGCGCGCCGGATTCCAAGCTCCTGGGCAATCACACCGGCGGCTCGCGCACGACCGTCGGCGCCGGCAGCGTGTGCCATCTCGCCGCGCTCAAGCT
This sequence comes from Burkholderiales bacterium, assembly GCA_036262035.1. Lineage (NCBI taxonomy): Bacteria > Pseudomonadati > Pseudomonadota > Betaproteobacteria > Burkholderiales > Burkholderiales bacterium. The sequence continues at coordinate 87,115 of DATAJS010000020.1, forward strand.
GATCGACGAAGGCAAGGCGCTGGCGGCGCTCGAGATGCACCTCGAGCCGTCGCAGATCGCCTACGGCCACGGCGAGTTCACGTCGACCGAATCGGAGCGCGTGCTGACGCTCGCCGATCTCGCGAAGAAAAAGAGCGTGAGCGTCATCGCCGACGGCAAGTTCGGCTCGACCTTCCCCAACGGCTGCCACGTCACCGAAGTCGAGGTCGATCCCGACACCGGCGTCGCCGAGATCGTCGCGTATTCGGCGGTCGACGACTGCGGGGTCGTCATCAACCACTCGGTGGTCGAAGGTCAGCTCCACGGCGGCGTGGTCCAGGGCGCCGGACAGGTGTTCGGCGAGGCCATCGTCTACGATGCGGACACCGGCCAGCCGCTCACCGCGAGCTTCCAGGACTACTACATGCCGCGCGCGGGGCTGCTGCCGGGCATCCGCGGCGAAGAGCATCCGACCCCGAGCAAGGTGAGCCCGCTCGGCGTCAAAGGGATGGGCGAATCGGGGTGCACCGCCTCGATCCCGGCGCTCGTCGGCGCGGTGCTCGACGCGCTCAAGCCACGCGGGGTGGCCCACCTCGACATGCCGTTCACGCCGGCGCGGGTGTGGCAGGCCCTGCACCGGGCGTGAGGGCGGAGCGCGGCGTATGCCGCACCTCGCGCCAAAAACGGCGCGAGGCGTCATCGCGGCGTGCCGTTAAGTCGTTTGTGTTCAATAGCGGCCCGCTGCCTGCTAGGATACGAGGCGGTCGGCGTGACGCCGGAACCTATACGAAACGATGAAACGCACAGCAGGGGCACTGGGGCTCTTCACTCTCACGGCTGCGCTCGCGAGCGCAGCCGGCATGGACACGACGCTTCCCACGGTGACCGAAACCGGCGCGATCTACTCGCCGGCGGCCGTCGTGAAGCGCGCCGACTTCCGCGGGCATCCGGCGTCGGCCGACGCGCAGCAGGTTGCCGACTGGTCGGTCCATTCCGCCGACAGCCGCGGGCTGCCGTTCATCATCGTCGACAAGGTCAACGCGCGGGCCTATGCGTTCGACCGCTACGGCATGCTGATCGACTCGACGCCGATCCTGATCGGCATGGGCGTGGGCGACAAGTTCGCGCCGGGCGTGCTGCAACTGGACATGTACCAGACCAAGCCGTCGCAGCGGGTCACGCCCGCCGGGCGCTTCTTCGCCGAGGAAGACCGCAATCTCGAAGGCGAGAAGGTGCTGTGGGTCGACTACGACGCGGGCATCGCCCTGCACCGGCTGCCGAAGAAATTCACCAAGCAGCGCCGGCAGGAGCGCATCGTGTCGCCCGACCCGGCCGAGCACCGCATCACCTATGGCTGCATCAACGTGCCCTCCCCGTTCTACGACCGCGTCGTGGCCACCCACTTCCGGAGCCGCGGCGGATACGTCTACGTGCTGCCGGACTCGACGCCGCTTTCCGCGGTGTTCCGGATCCACGATGTCGCGCCGCGTCCGGCCCTGCGCACCGTCGCGGGCGAGCGGCCCGCGCCGACCCTTCAACGCTTTTAGCCTCACGCTGCCATGTCGAATACTCTGAAGTTCTGCTACCACGGGCAGCACTACCGGCCGCGCGACCAGTTCAAGCCGCTGCCCGGGACGACCCACCGCCGCGAAGTCTGTTCGGACTGCTACGCCAAGATCATGGCGGACCGGAAGATGAAGCGGAAAAAAGCGCAGGTCTCGCGCTGATCTTGCCTGGGGTCTGACCCCGGCTTTTCGGGGTCAGACCCCGGTTTTTCGAGCGACGCTTCTCAGCCAGTCGGTCAGCATCGGGTTCTGCATCGCGCCCGACTGCCTGGCGATCTCCTGCCCTTTCCTGAAGACGATCACCGTCGGTATCCCGCGGATGCCGTAGCGCCCTGCGACCTGCGGCGCGGCTTCGGTGTCGAGCTTGGCGAGCCGCATGACAGGCTCGACCTCCTGCGCGGCGCGCGCGAAATGCGGCGCCATCATCCTGCACGGCCCGCACCAGGCGGCCCAGAAATCCACCGCTACCGGCAGGTCGCCCTTCCCGATCTGCGCGTCGAAATTCGACGCGTCGAGCTCGATCGGCTCGCCGCGAAACAGCGGCTGCTTGCACTGGCCGCACTTCGCGCCGGGGCCGAGGCGCTCCTGCAGCACCCGGTTCACGGTGCTGCACTGCGGGCATACGACGTGTAGGGCTTCGCTCATGATCGGCCGGGAAGCAAATGAGGCACCGGGTTCAGCACTTGCTGTAAATCGGGGACAGACCCCGATTTTCAAGGAGATAAAAAATGCTCACGCATACGACAGGGCTCGTGCCGCCGGACGCTTCGCGCGTCGGCCTGGAAGAGGAATGGGAAGTCAGCTATTGGTGCACCCGCTACGGGCTCAGCGACCAGGAGCTGCGCACCTGTATTGCCGAAGTCGGGCCCCGCACGGAGGACGTCGAGGCTTACCTGCGGCGGACCGGCCGCGGCAAGCAGATTTTCAGCAATACCGGCGAGGATTGAAACCGGGGTCTGCCCCGATAAAGCCGGGTCAGACCCCACGTCAGGCGGGCGCGAGGAGGCTCAGGGTTTCGCTCGCTTCCTGCGCGACCTGTTCCATCGTGCATTGCCTGGGCTCTTTCTCCGGGCGCCACCGCAGGAACTTGGTGCCGTGGCGGAAGCGCCCGCCGCTGAAGTGGTCGTACTGCACCTCCACGACGAGCCGGGTCGCGAGCGGCTCCCACTCGCCGCTGCGCTCGGTGCTCCAGCGGCTCGGACCGCCGGGCTTGCTGCCGGAGAAGCCGGGCGCCTCGCGCAGCGCCTCCAGCTTCGCGGTCAGCGCGGGTTTCTCTTCGGACTTGATGTTGGCGCAGAAGCCCACGTGGTTCAGCAAGCCTGTCTCGTCGTACAGCCCGAGCAGCAGCGATCCCACCACGCGCTCCTTCGCCGCGTAGCGAAAACCGCCGACCACACAGTCGGCGGTGCGCATGCGCTTGAACTTCTGCATCCCGGTGCGCTCGCCGGTCTGGTACGGGATGTCGGCGCGCTTGGCCATGATGCCGTCGAGCCCCGATCCCAGCGACTGCAGCCATTCCTCGGCGCTCTGGCGCTCCGCGGTCTGCGGCGCGATCTTCACCAGCGAATCGGCGCCGACGTAGCGATCGACGAAGGCTTCGAGCGCCGCCCGGCGCTCGCGCAGCGGCCGCGCCACGAGGCTGCGTCCTTTGTCGTCGACGAGCAGATCGAAGACGAGGAACAGCGCCGGGTGCTCCCGCGAGAGCTTTTCGACGCGGCTCTTCGCCGGATGGATGCGCATGAGAAGCTGGTCGAAGGAGAACGCCGAGTGTTCGGGCACGACGAGCTCGCCGTCGACCACGAAGCGCTTCGCCCTGAGCTTCGCGAGCGCCGCCACGACCTCGGGAAAATAGCGGTTGAACGGCTGGCCCGATTTCGAGCGCAGGTCGACCTCCGAGTCTTCGCCGAACGCGAGGCAGCGAAAGCCGTCGAACTTCGGCTCGTACAGCCACTCGGGGCCGTTCGGCAGGCTGCCGACGAGCTTCGCCTCCATCGGCTCGTAATCGAAGGGGATCGGAAGCGTCACGGCACCGCCTTCACGAGCCGCTCGAGATCGAAGCGTCCCTGCGTCGACAGCATCGGCGCCCACAGGTCGCCGAGCTTCGCGATGCGCCGCGGGACGTTGGCCATCGTGTAATCCTCGATGCGCGCACCCTTCTCGATCTCTTTCCACGTCACCGGCGTCGATACCGTCGCCTGCGGTTTGGGTCGCGGCGAGTACACCGATGCGAGCGTGCGGCCCCACGCGTTCTGGTTGTAATCGACGAGCACGCGCCCTTCCGGCCGCTTGGCCACGCGATATTCGGCCGTGATGATGTCGGGCTTGAGCTTCGCCATGTCCTGCGCGAAACGCTTGGCGAAATGCCACACCTGCTTCTGCGTCGGGCCGCGCCTGATCGCGACGTAGACGTGGATGCCCTTGGACCCCGTGGTCTTGGCGATCGGCGTCATGCCGAGGCCTTCGAGCGCGTCGCGCACCAGCAGCGCGGTTTCGCGCACCGTCTCGAACGACGCGCCGGGGACCGGATCGAGGTCGAAGTGCAGGAAGTCGGGCCGGTCGACGTCGTCGCAGCGCGCGTACCACGGGTTGAGGTCGATGCAGCCGAGATTGATGATCCACAGCAGGCTGGCGGCATCCTGCACCATGGGGAAGTCGATGACGTTGCCCGACGCGTGCCCGATCGAGCACGTCTCTATCCACTCCGGCCGCGGGCTCGGCACGCGCTTCATGAAGAAGAAATCGCCCGCGGCGCCGTTCGGATAGCGCTTCATCACCATCGCGCGGTGTTCGATATGCGGGAGCAGCGCCGCCGCCACGTCGGCGTAGTACTGGAGCAGGTCGCGCTTGGTGAGACCGAGCTCCGGCCAGAAGATCTTGTTGAGGTTGGTCAGCCGCACCGTGCGCCCGCCGATCGCAATCTCGGCCTCGTCGACGGCCGCGGGTATGACGATGCGCTCGACGGACTGGCCGCCGCGGCGCCCACGGCCGCTTACCGAGCTTCGCGATGGATGACGCGTGCGGGTTGCACGCTCGCCGGCGGCCATGTGCATGCGCTGGCAGGAAGCAATGCGTGGACCTGTTCGACCGCAGGCGGAGTGCGGGGCGCAGCCACGCGCGCGATACAATGGCAGCCCGGCGCTCCCATCGTATCGCCGCATCAGCCCCTCAGGAGCCTCGCATGACCCATAAAGCACCCGCCAACGACTCCGAGTTCCCGCACGGCGTCGCGCTGCTGCGCGATCCGCTGCGCAACAAGGGAACCGCGTTCACCGGCGAAGAGCGTGACGCGCTCGGCCTGCGCGGCCTGCTGCCCGCGCGCGTGCACACGCAGAAAGAGCAGGCCGCGCGCGTCATGACCAACCTGCGCGCGCTCTCCGACCCGCTGGAGAAGTACGTCGCCCTCAACGCGCTGCACGACCGCAACGAAGCGCTCTATTTCCGCGTGGTGATCGACCACATCGACGAAGTGATGCCGATCATCTACACGCCGGTCGTCGGGCTGGCGTGCCAGCAATACGGCAAGGTGTTCCAACGGCCTCGCGGCCTGTGGATCACCAGCGAAGACCGCGGCCGCGTGCGCGAGGTGCTGAAGAACTGGCCGTATCCCGCGAAGATGATCGTGGTGACCGACGGCGAGCGCATCCTCGGCCTGGGCGATCTCGGCGCACAGGGCATGGGCATCCCGGTCGGCAAGCTCGCGCTGTACACCGGCTGCGGCGGGATCGCGCCGCACCTGTGCCTGCCCGTGACGATCGACGTCGGCACCAACAACGCGGAGCTGCTGGCGAACCCGTTCTACATCGGCCTGCGCCAGCGCCGCGTGACCGGACAGGCGTACGACGAGCTGATGGAAGAGTTCATCACCGCCGCGCGCGAAGTGTTCCCGGGCGTGGTCATCCAGTTCGAGGACTTCGCGAACCACAACGCGTTCCGGCTGCTCGAGATGTATCGCGAGCGCATCCCGACCTTCAACGACGACATCCAGGGCACGGCGGCGGTCGCGCTCGCGGGCATCTTCTCGGGCTTACGCATCACCGGCGAGAAGCTCACCGACCAGACCTTCCTCTTCATGGGCGCGGGCGAGGCCGCGGTCGGCATCGCCGACCTCATCTCCTCGGCGATGGAGAGCAACGGTCTGTCGCGCGCGGACGCGCGCAAGCGCTGCTGGCTGTTCGATTCACAGGGCCTGGTGGTCAAGAGCCGCACCAAGCTCGCCGAGCACAAGCTCGGCTATGCGCACGACGCGCCGGGCACCGAGAGCTTCGTCGACGCGATCAAGCGGCTGAAGCCGAGCGGCATCATCGGCGTCGCCGCGGTGGGCGGCACGTTCACGCGCGAGGTGCTGGAAGAGATGGCGAAGATCAACCAGCGTCCGATCGTGTTCGCGCTCTCCAACCCGACCTCGCAGTCGGAGTGCACCGCCGAGGAAGCGTACCGCTGGACCGGCGGGCGCGCGCTGTTCGCCTGCGGCAGCCCGTTCGATCCGGTGACGATCAACGGCCAGACCTTCGTGCCGCGGCAGGGCAACAACTCGTACATCTTCCCAGGGATCGGGCTCGGCGCGGTCGTGAGCGAGACCAGCCAGATCTCCGACGAGGTGTTCATGGCGGCCGCCTACAAGCTCGCGCACCTCGTCACCGAGTCCGACCTGAACCAGGGCTCGCTCTACCCCGCCCTGTCGCGCACCCGCGAGGTGTCGGCGCACATCGGCGCCGCCGTGGTCGAGGCCGCGCACGCCAGGAAGCTCACCGGCCGCAAAAAGCCGGCGGACGTGCTCGGCGACGTCGAGGCCCGGATGTACGAGCCGGGGTATTCGAGCTACATTTAGACCGCGCTACAGTTCGCCGCCATGCCGCCGTAATGGCACATGACGGCGCGCGGTCCTTGGGCGCGGGCTTTGCGTTTAGTATATTGCGGTTAATTTTCAGGATATTGGGCCTATAGCCATGGCCGAAGCAGCAGCGCGCACGCTCGTCACGAGCGTGTTGTTCCTCGATATCGTCGGCTATTCGAAGAAATCGGTCGCCGACCAGATGTCGGTGAAGACGCGTTTCAACGACGCGCTCGCGAAATCGCTGAAGCCGCTCGCGACGGCCGACCGGGTCATTCTCGACACCGGCGACGGCGCGGCGGTCACCTTTCTCGGCAACCCGGAAGACGCGCTGTTCTCGGGCCTGATCCTGCAGAGCTCGACCGATCTGCCGGTGCGCATGGGCATCAACCTGGGGCCGGTGCGGCTGGTGCGCGACCTCAACGGCCAGACCAACATCCTCGGCGACGGCATCAACGTGGGCCAGCGCGTGATGAGCTTCGCCGACCCCGGCCAGCTCCTCGTCTCGCGCTCGTTCTACGAAGTGGTGTCGCGCCTCTCCGATGTCTACGAAGGGCTCTTCGAGCACGTCGGAGAGCGCAAGGACAAGCACGTGCGCGCGCACGAGGTCTATGCGGTGAATGTCTCGGTCGAAGCGCTGCCCGAGCTCGTCGAAGCGACGTGGGGCACCGACTGGGCGGCCTCGGTCGGACTGCCGACCAGCATCGACCGCCAGATCGACGAGCGCGCGGACCTGCCGGCGCAGGTCTTCGACGCCGGCAGCCATCTCGTGGTGTCGGGCTACAGCCAGCTCTCGGTGCTCTCGGCGGTCGAAGACCTCGAGCGTCAGGGCGTCCAGCTACGCTCGCCGATCTCCAAGATGGGCAACAAGTGGCTGGCGACGTGCAGCCAGCTGCCGACGGCCGCCGACGACTGCAAGGTCGAGGAGCTCGGGCTGATGCGCATCGTCACCGGACCCACGCGCGAAGGCGTGGAAGACAAGGTTCAGGAGCTCCTCCAGAGCGGCGCGCGCCTCGTGCACGACATCGACGAAGCGAGCGGCGTGTTCACCGCCGTGCTGGAAGTCAATAACTAGTGCAGTAGCGCAGGCTGCGATTCTTCAGACGGGTCGCGCTCGGTCAGGCCGTGTTTCTTCGCGTCCTCCACGCATGCCCACAGGTCGCGGAAGCGCCGCTGCGCGCGCGTGACTCCGTGCGCATCCACGTGCATCCATCGCCACAGACCGTCGGCATCGCGCTCGATTGCCCAATCGACCATCGTCATCGTAGACCTCGCGGTGACTGAGAGAAAGACACAAACCCGGTAGACGAGCAAAGCCTGTACCGACGCGCGGGGTCCGACCCGGCTCCTCTGGGGTCGGACCCCGGTTTTGCTAGTCGACCTTGGCCCCGGCGGCCTTCACGAGCTTGCCGAGCTTCTGGATGTCCGACTGCAAATGCGCCGTGACCTGCTCGGGCGCCATGCTGATCGGGTCGGCGCCCTGCTTCGCCCACGCGTCCTTGATCGCGGGCGTCGAGACCATGCGCGCAAGCTCCCTGCTGAGACGCGCGACGACGTCGGCGGGCATCCTAGCCGGGCCGATCACGCCGCTGTAGAGCACGATGTCGAAGCCTTTCAACGTCTCGCCGATCGCGGGCACGTCCGGCAGCGCGGGCGAGCGCTTCGCGGTCGTCACGCCGAGCGCGCGCAGCTTGCCGGCCTGGATGTTGGAGATCGCGGCGGGCGTGGTGCCGAACGTCACCGCGATCTCGCCGCTCAGCACCGCCGCGACCGCGGGCGCGCTGCCCTTGTACGGCACGTGCACCATCTTGACGCCGCCGACGGTGTTCAGGGTCTCGCCGGTGAGGTGCAGGATCGTGCCCGCGCCCGACGAGCCGTAGGGCACTTCACCGGGACGCGCTTTCGCGAACGCGATCAGCTCCTTCACGTTTCTCACCGGCAGCGACGGGTGCACCACCATGACGAGCGGCGTCGCGGCGACCATGCCGATCTGCGTGAAATCGCGCACCGAGTCGTACGGCAGCCTGCTGTAGAGGGTCGCGTTGATCGCGTGCGTCGTCATGTCGACGAAGTACAGGGTGTAGCCGTCCGGCGGCGCCTTGGCCGTGAGGTCGGCGGCGATCGTGGTGCCGGCGCCGGGACGGTTGTCGACGATGAACTGCTGTCCCATCGCGGCGCCGAGGTGGTTCGACATCACGCGCGAGAGCACGTCGGAGATGCCGCCCGGCGTGAAACCGACGATCACGCGCACCGGCTTGGTGGGATAGCCTTGCGCCGCCGCGGTGAGCGGCAACGCGGCGCAAACCGCGCAAAGTATGGAAGGGATGAAGCGCATCGCCGATCTCCCCTAGGGGGTCTGACCCCTTTTTTGTTTACCGCGCGATCGCCCCGATCGCCGCGAACAGATTCTCCACCGTCCCCTGATCGATGCCCTTGGTGATGAACACCAGGCGCGTCGAACGGTCTTCGCTCGGCCACTGGCTAAGCTCGATCGGCGGATGGAAGAGGTGCTGCACGCCTTGCACGACGATGGGGCCTTGTTTGTCCGCGACGTTCACCAGCCCTTTGACGCGCAGGAGGTCGGGACCTCGCAGCGTGGTGAGCACCTCGAGACACTGGGCGAACGTCGCCCACGAGAACGGCTTGTCGTAGCGCAGGCAGAACGATTTCACCGCGCTGTCGTGACGGTGCACGTGGCCGTGCTCGTCGTGGACTTCCGCACCCATCCAGCGCTCGACCTCCTCGAGCTTGGACTTGGCGGTGGTAAGCCCCACGTCGATCAGGAACGCGAGCTCGATCTCGCCGTTCACCGCGCGCTTGATCGGCGCCTGCGGATTGAGCTCGCGCAGCCGCGCCTCGAGCGCCGCCAGCGATTCCTCGTTCGAAAGATCCGACTTGGTGATGACGAGGCGGTCGGCGAGCGCGGTCTGCTTCAGCGCTTCCTGCATCGTGTCGAGCTGACCCGCGCCGTTGACCGCATCGACGAGGGTAGTGACGGCGTCGAGGCGGTACTGCGCCTGGAGCATCGTGTCCGTCATCAGCGTCTGCATGACGGGCGCGGGATCGGCGAGCCCGGTCGTCTCGACGACGACGCGGTCGAACTGGATGATCTGCCCGAGGCGGCGCTTGGCGAACATCTCGCGCAGCGTCTCCTGGAGGTCGCCGCGCAGCACGCAGCACAGGCACCCGTTGTTGAGCAGCATCATCTGCTCGGACGACACCTCGACGAGATCGTGGTCGATGCTCACCTCGCCGAGCTCGTTCACGATCACCGCGACGTTCTTCATCTCCGGCCGCTTCAGGAGCCGGTTGACGAGGGTCGTCTTGCCGCTGCCGAGGAAGCCCGTGACGACGCTGACGGGGATGCGCCCCGCCAGCGGATCGCGGCCGCGGGTTTCCGGTTCGTTGAGGATGTTGGTGGGCATGCAGTTTGGAACACCACCCCCATCCCGACCTTCCCCCTGAGGGGGAAGGAGAAAACCATCCCTCCCCCTCAGGGGGAGGGTTAGGGTGGGGGTGGGTTTTATATCTTAGGCATTCATCTCGAGGATATAGAGACCACCGGCGAAACGATCGACGCAATAAACAGTCCTGTTTTCGTCGACCCAGACGTCGTTGATCTGGACCGCGCCGGCGGGCGACATCTTGGGCGCGCCGGGCACGTAGTAAGCGACTTCCTGCGGCTGGAACGGGTTCGACGTGTCGAAGACGCGCAGGCCGCCGTTGAAGAACGTCGCGAACACCAGCGTGTCCGAACGGAACGACGACTTGACCGGCTGGTTCTCGTGCATGTTGTGCGAGCCGTAGCGGCCGCCGCGCTTGCCGAAGCTCTCCACCGGCGGCAGCGGCATCGTCGCGATCGGCACCAGGTTCTTCTCGTCCGCCGCGTTGACGATCCACGTCATCTTCGGCCAGTCCTTGCCGTCGTCCTTCACGCACTCGTCGCTGACGATCAGCAGATCGCGCGAGAAGATCGGCATGACGGTGTGCGTGAAGCCGTTCATCGGCGGGCCGTAGATCCAGCGCGACACCAGCTTGGGCTTGGACTTGTCCTTGATGTCGAGGATGATCGCGCCGCCGTCGATGTAGCCGAGATACGCGCGGTCCGGACGCTCCGGATAGACCATGCAGTTGTGGGTACGGTAACCCGCGTCGAACTTGGGATGGCGCGGCAGCGGCTCCTCGCCTTTCCGGGTGCCCGGCAGCCACCAGCGGCCGACTTCGGTCGGCTTCGACGGGTTCCTGACGTCGATGATGCGGTAGAACTGGTCGTCCTTCGGATCGTTGGGCTCGAAGTCCGCGGCGCCCGCCGAGAGGTGCACGTACTCGCCGTCGACGAAGAACACGCAGTGCGCGCCGCGCGAATGCGGGCCCGATGCGTCGAAGTGCGAGATGAGCCGAGGCTCTTCGGGCTTGCTGATGTCGAAGAGGTCCATGCCCGCGGGCTTGGCGCCCATCTCCTTGGTCTGGTACGCGACCGCCATGAGGTTGCCGACGACGTCGAGCGAGTTCGAGCGCACCTTCGCGTGCGGCAGGTCGGTCTGGCAGATCACCTTCGGATTCTTCACGTCGGTCACGTCGACCGCGGTGAAGTTCTTCGGCGCCGACTCGTGCGCGAGCCACAGGATGCGGCGGCCGTCGTTGGCGATCTGCAGGCTGATGCCTTCGCCCACGCCCCCGAAACCCTGGAGCTCGTTGTGCGAGATCAGCTTCATGTTCCAGGAGAGTGTCTGGCTCGGATTGCCCTGGGTCGTGCTCATGTTCATCGTGCCTTTCTCTTTTTACGTGATTGGACAGGGGCCGCGGTCCTGGCGGTCCGGGATTTGGAGGATTTCGCCAGGCCTGCCATCCTTTCGAGCACGGCGTGTATCGCCGCCGTGTCCTCCTTGGCATGCCCTGAAGCGTAAGCAGCCGAGTAATAAGCCTTGCTTGCCTCGAAGAGCGGGGTCGGACAGTGCAGCGCCGACGCGTAAGCGCCGATGATATCAATATCCTTCTGGTACACGTCGACCTTCATCGTCGCCTCGGAGTAGTCCCCGGCGATCATGAGGGGGGCGCGGACCTCGAACATGCGCGAGGTCCCGGCCCCGTCGCGAATGACGTCGTAGACGAGGTTCAGATCGAGACCGGATGCCTTGCCCAGCACCATCGCTTCGGCAGTCGACAGGTTGTGGATGGTCACCAGCAGATTCGCGATGAACTTCAGCCGCGAGCCGCTTCCGAACTCGCCGCAGTAGTGCAGGCTGCGCGCGAAGCCTGCGAACACCCGGCGGCACTTCTCCACCGCGTCTTTCGGTCCGCTCGCGTAGACCGAGATGTCCTTGCGCGCCGCCTGCGCGCCGGTGCCGCTGATCGGGCAGTCGAGCAGGACGACGCCGCGCTCGTCGCACACGTCGCGCACGCCCTCCTTCACTTCCAGCGGCAGCGTGCTCGTCTCGATGACGATCGTTCCGGGCGGCGCGCCGTCGAGCAACCCGTTCTTCCCGAAGAACGCCGCGTCGACCGCCTGTATGCTGGGCAGCGAGGTGATCACCACCGGCGTGCTCGACGAGACGTCCGCGATCGTCTTCGCCGGTTTACCGCCCAACGACTTCAGCATCGCGTTGCGCTTCGCGTCGACGTCGTAACCGATGACGTCGAAGCCGGCCGCCCTGAGGTGCTTCGCATACGCGCCGCCCATGATGCCCAGACCCACCTGGCCCACGCGCGTGACGGCGCCTCCTCCCCTGCTTTTCTTCGTTCTCATTCTTGCAGCCCGCTCAGCGAGACCGTTCGATCATACCGCGTCTATAACCGGCCGCCGAAGAGCGCAAGCGCACTGCGATAGCACACGTCTTCGCGCTCCTTCTGCGTGAGCCCCGGGACCGCTTCCAGCCGCTCGACCGGCTGCTCTTCGCCCATGTCGAAAGGCGAGTCGGTGCCGAGCACCACGCGCTCCGAGCCGACGCGGTCGATGAGGTGCCGGATCGCGAGTGGATCGTGGGTGAGCGCGTCGAAGTAAAACTGCTTGAACATCTCGAACGGCCGCGATTTCGTCACCGCGGCGGTATCGGGCCGCACCTTGTGGCCGTGCTCGAAGCGCCCGATCTGGTATGGCAGAAAGCCGCCGCCGTGCGCAAGCAGCATCTTCATGTCTTTCAACTCGTCGAGCGCGCCGCTGAACATGAGCTTGCCCATCATGATCGTGGTGTCGAGCGGGTTGCCGATGAGGTTCGTCAGGTAATAGCAGTCGAGCCGCCCGCCCGAGCCCTGGGTGTTCGGGTGCGCGAAGACGACGACCTTCAGCTCCTGGATCCGCTTGAGCACCGGACGGAACTTCGGGTCTGCCAGCTCTTCCTCGCCGATCGCCGTGCCCATCTCGACCGCCTTGAACCCGTATTCCTTCACCACGCGCTCGAGCTCGACGATCGCGGCGTCGGGATGCTGCATCGGCAGCGTCGCCATGCCGCGCAGGCGATCGGGCTTCTTCGCGCACATCTCGGCCACGCCTTTGTTCACGAGCTGTGCGGTCGTAGCCGCGAGGTCGGCATCGCCGAGGTTGTAGAAGAACGACTGCGGCCCCGGCGAGATCACCGACACATCCAGCCCTTTGCGGTCCATCGACTCGAGCTTGGCTTCGGCGTCGTAGAACTCGGGGATGAGATCGAAGCGGACCTTGCCGCGCACGAAGACGCGCTTGCCGCCGGCCTCCTCGATCCTGGTGTTGTAGACCGGGTTCTCGCGCATCGCCTGGACGATGGTTTCGGGAATGACGTGGCTGTGCAGATCGATGCGTTTCAAGAAAAGCTCCTCCGCGGGGTCCGCCCCCGGCTTCTTTGGGGTCGGACCCCGGTTGTGTCGGGGTCTGACCCCGGCCTTTTTGGGGTCTGACCCCGGTTTTGACTCGGCAGGCTGAACAACCCGAGGTCGAACAGGTGATTCACCTCCGCGGTGAGCACCTGCGACACCTCCTCCACGGCCGCGGAGATTCTCCGCTCGGCCTGAAGGCCGACCATGAGTATTCGATGGATCGTCGCGTCGGCGATCTGGAACGCTTCGATGCGCCCGGCGCGGACGTCGTCGTGGAACGTCGAGAGCGGCATGATCGCCGGCCCGATGCCTCGCAGCAGCAGACGGCGGATCGCTTCGACCGCATCGACTTCGGCTTCGACGTCGAGCTTGGAGCCGTAGCGCGCGAGCTGCTCGTCGACGATCGCGCGTATCGCCTCGGTCGTGACCACCGGCGTCTTCGAGAGCTCAGGCAGGGTGTAGAAGCGCCGCGCGCCGCGCGGCTGAGGCTTCGCCAGCACGACGATCGGCTCGGAGATCAGCGGCAGCAGACGCAGCGCGCGACTCGGCGCCGGGCTCGTCAGCACCGCGAGATCGACACGCCCTGTGAGCAGGCTGTCGTAGAGCTGGCTGCTGAAGCCTTCGACCACCTTCAGCGTCACATCGGGACATTGCTTGCGCACGCGCTCCATCACACCCGGCAGGAGCATCGGTCCGGTCGTCGGCGAAAGCCCGAGCACGACGCGGCCGCGCGGCACTTCGCTCGACGTGCGCAGCTCGTCCTTCGCGCGCCCGAGCTCGCGCACGATGCGGCGGCAGTGATCGAGGAACGTCAGGCCCGCGCTCGTCAGCCGCACGCCGCGCGGCAGGCGCACGAGCAGCTCGGTGCCGAGCTCTTCCTCGATGCTGCGCACGTGGCGCGACAGCGCGGGCTGCGCGATGCCGAGGTGCCGGGACGCGCGCGTGATGCTGCCCATGTCGGCGATCTCGACGAAGTAGCGGATGCTGCGTAAGTCCACGTGGGAAGCTGCCGGGGAGCGATACTGGTGGCGCGGAGGGATGCGAAGTTGGCATGAAAGAACGCGGCGCGTCAACCGGTCCTTCCTCTCCGCAGTGCAGCACGCATACCCTCGCGCTTACGGCGTGCCATGCCGAATCGGCATGGCACGGATTCGCATTTGATATTTGTCCGGTATCTCTGCCGGGCCTAACATCGCCAGCCACGACAGGCATCGAGGAGCAGCAGTGAAACAGATCAACGTGGCCGTGATCGGCACCGGGTGGTGCGGCGGTATCCGCGCCGAGACGTGCGCGGCGCACGCGCTGGTGAAAGACCTGCACATCGCGGAAAACCGCCCGGAGCGGCTCGAGGAGATCGCCGACAAGACGAACGCGAAGACCGCCACCGCCGATTACCGCAATCTTCTGCAGATCCAGGACATCGACGCGGTGATGATCTCGGCGACGCCCGAGGCGCTGCACTACCCGATGGCGCGCGAGAGCCTGCTCGCGGGCAAGCACGTGTTCCTCGAGAAGCCGATCGCCCTCGAGCTGCACGAGGCCGACGACCTCATCCAGATCGCCCGCCGCAACAAGCTCAAGTTCACGATCGGTTACTCGCAGCGCTTCAATGCCAAGTACGCCTACGTCAAGCGCTGCATCGAGGACGGCACGATCGGCCGCCCGGTGAGCGCGCTGGTCTCGCGCCACATCACGCGCGGCCTCGGCAAGAAGATCACCGGCCGCAGCAAGCTCTCGCCGGCGGCGATGGAGTCGACGCACGATCTCGACTTCGTCCTCTGGTGCCTCGAGCCCGCGAAGCCGGTCCGCGTCTACTCGCAGACCAACTACGGTGCGATGCGCGACGCCACCGGCGCCGACATCCCCGACGCACAGTGGATCACGGTCACGATGGACAACGGCTTCTCGTTCGTCGTCGGCGGCGGCTGGAGCCTGCCGCCCGGCTATCCGAACTTCTCGACCACGTGGATCGAGATGATCGGCACCGAAGGCGCGGTGTTCGTCGACGACAGCCACCGCGACGTCATGGTCAATACGATGAAGCAAGGCATCCAGCTTCCGATGTCGTCGATGCCCGGCGAATTCGTCAACCACACCTATGCCGGCCCGATGGAGCGCGAGACCACGCACTTCCTCGAAGCGGTGGCGTGCGATCGGCCGGTGCTGGTCACGCCCGAGCAGGCGCGCCAGGTGATGGAGGTTTACGTCGCGGCGGACCTCTCGGCCGAGCGCGGCGAGCCGGTCACCCTGCCCCTGCCCGAATCGCGTCCCGCCGCAGCCGCAGCCTGAGGTAGCCCCATGAAGAAACAACCCAAACGCATCGGCCTCGCCATCATCGGCGCCGGCCGCGTCGGTCTCATCCGCGGCGAGATCGCCAAGCGCTTTCCGCAGGTCGACTGGATCGGTCTCGCCGAGAAGAATGCGGACCGCGCCAAGCTCGTCGCCGAGAAAGTCGACGCCGATTTCGTGACCGCCGACTTTCGCGAGCTCCTGAAGCAGCCCGAAGTCACCGCGGTCGTCGTCTCCACCGACGAGCACCTGCACGTCGGCCCCATCATGGCGGCGCTCGAGCGCAAGCTGCCGATGATGATCGAGAAGCCGCTCGCGACCGACCTCGAAGAATCGGCGCGCACGCTGAAAGCGATCGAAGACGCCGGCGTCGACGCGGTCATCGGCTATACGCAGCGCTTCCGGCGCCGCTGGCTGGTGGCGAAGGAAAAGGTGCGCACCGGCGCCCTCGGCGACGTCACGATGGTCACGTCGCGCGCCTTCATGAACCGCCTCGTCGCGATCGACAACTACAAGCGCACCGAGAATCCGGCGGAAATCTCGCCGATGGTGATCTCGGGCACGCACGCGCTCGATGTCGTGATGTGGCTGATGGAAGCGAAGAAGCCGGTCGAAGTCTACGCGCGCTCGGTCGACAAGGCGCTGGGCCCGAAGTGGAAAGGCATCGACGGCACCGGCTACGTCATCACCTTCGAGGACGGCTCGATCTACCACGGGGTGATCTCGTGGGCCCTGCCCGAAGTGTGGCCCGGCGCGGTGTACAGCCTCGAAGTCGGCGCGGTCGGCACCGAAGGCGTGCTCACCATCGACGACACCCACCGCGACATCGTGCTCGCGGTGAACAGCGCGCAGGGCGAAGGCTACGCGCCGCACGAGTCGCGCCGCGTCGACTTCCTGACGAGCTACCCTGTCGGGGACATCGCGCTGGGCGAGTTGCGCGGACCGATGCGCGAGGAAACCAATTCGTGGCTGACGCGGCTCTCGCTGGGCCTCAAGACCCAGCACGCCACGGCTGCCGAGGGACACAATCGCCTGATGCTGACCAAGGCGATCGACCTGTCTGCACGAACTAAAAAACCGGTGGCGTTACCGATCGTCCCCGGCGAAGAGAAGCGCGGGCTCTAGATCCGCGCTCTGACCTCAAAACGAGGAGGAGGAAGCATGAAGAGCACAGTGTGGATCGCGGCCGCGGCAGCGGCTTTCACCGCAGTTCCCGCGGCATACGCGGCGCAGAGCGACTACCCCAACCGTCCGGTGCGCATGATCGTGCCGTTCGCGCCCGGAGGCGCGTCGGATCACGTCGCGCGCATCATCCAGCCGCGCATGGTCGAGCTCCTGGGACAGCCGGTCGTCGTCGAGAACCGTGCCGGCGCGGCGGGGAACATCGGCGTCGAGCTCGCGGCGCGCGCGAGCCCCGACGGTTATACCTTCCTGCTCGGCAATGTCGGCACGATGGCGATCAACCCCAACATGTTCCCGACCTTCCCGGTCAAGGCGCTGCGCGACCTCATCGGCATCACCGAGGTCGTCGACGTGCCGGGATCGCTGGTCGTGCACCCGTCGCTCCCGGTGAAGACCACCAAGGAGCTGATCGCGTATCTCAAGGCCAATCCGGGCAAGCTCAATTACGGCACTCCCGGACCCGGCAGCGCCAACCGGCTCGAGACCGAGATCTTCCAGATCATGACCGCCACCAAAATGGTCCACGTGCCCTACAAAGGCGGGGCCGGACCGGCGATGACGGGCCTGGTCTCGGGCGAGGTGCAGGTCGCTTTCGTGACGTTCTCGTCCTCGATCACCTTCGCGAAGAGCGGCCGGCTGCGCATGCTCGGCGTGGTCGCTCCCGACCGCGTTCCCGCGATGCCCGAGGTGCCGACCATGAAGGAACAAGGCTTCCCGACGATGACCGTCGGGTCGTGGCAAGGCGTGTTCGTGCCGAAGGGAACGCCGCAGAACGTCCAGAAGAAGCTCTTCGACGTCTCGCAGGAGACGATGAAGAATGCCGAGGTGCAGAAGCGCCTCGCCGACGGCGGCATCAACGTCGTGCTGAGCGACAACCCCGCCGCGTTCCGCAAATTCTGGGAAGCCGAGAACCAGCGTTTCGGCAAGGTCATCAAAGACGCGAAGATACCGACCGAGTAACCGATCGCGGTGAGCCGACGCGCAACCAAGAAAGCACCACCAGGAGCAACACCATGAAACTCGGCATGTTCATGATGCCGCTGCACCCGCCGGGCCGCAGCTATCCCGAGACCCTGCGCGAAGACCGCGCGTGCATCCTGCTCGCGGACAAGCTCGGCTACGAGGAAGCGTACGTCGGCGAGCACGTCACCGACCGCGCCGAGACCATCACCTCGTGCCTGATGTTCCTCGCCAGCCTCGTGCACGACACCAGGAACATCAAGCTCGGCAGCGGCACGATCAACATGCCGAACAGCCATCCCGCCGCGATCGCCGCGCAGGTCGCGATGATCGACAACATGCTCGAGGGCCGCTTCATCATGGGCATCAGCCCGGGGGGGTTGATGTCGGACGCGGAAGTGTTCGGCAACTACGGCCGCGATCGCAACGCCATGTTCGTCGAGTGCATCGACATGGTGCTGAAGATCTGGGAGAGCGAGCCGCCGTACGACCTCAAGGGGCAATTCTGGGAGGTCACCACCGGCAAGACCATGATCCCCGAGATCGGCCAGGGCGCGATCCTCAAGCCCTACCAGAAGCCGCACCCGCCCATCGTCGGCACCGTCGTCGCGCCGTTCTCGAAAGGCGTGACCGCGATGGCGGAGCGCGGGTGGCAGCCGATTTCCGCCAACTTCCTCCTGCCCGAGTGGGTGAAGACGCACTGGCCGAATTACGTGGAAGGCCGCAGGAACATCGGCAAGGAGGCCACACCCTCCGAATGGCGCGTCGCCAAGAGCATCTTCGTCGCGGACGACGAGGCGACCGCGAAGCGCTACGGGCTCGGTCCGGAAGGTCCGTATCACTTCTACTTCAAGCAGCTCGTCCGCAAGCTCGTGGGCTTCGGCAATCGCGGCAACCTGTTCAAGGTCGACCAGAGCATGCCGGACTCGCAGATCACGCCCGAATACGTCACCGAGAAGCTGGTGATCGCAGGCACCGTGAACAGCGTGGTCGACCAGATCCTCGCGTTCCAGGAGAAGACCGGCGATTTCGGCGAGCTCGTGTACGCGTGTCACGACTGGGTCGACCCCGCGCTCGCCAAGCGCTCGATGGAGCTCATGGCGGAGAAAGTGATGCCCGCGGTCAACGCCGCGCTCGCGAAAACAACAATCGGGGTCTGACCGCAGGGTCAGACCCTCTAACTCCGGGTCAGACCCCGGCCTTTTTGAGGTCTGACCCCGGTTTAATCCAAGGAATCGCAAAGTGTTCAACGTCGCAGTCGTCGGCATGGGATGGTGGGGCAAGATCATCGTCCCGCTCCTCAAACGCAGCACCAAGATTTCGGTCTCGAAAGTCGTCGAGATCAATCCCGCGGCCATCGCGGATTTCGCGAAACAGCACGAGGTCGAAGTCGTCACGAGCCTCGACGACGTTTTGAGCGATCCTTCGATCCAGGGCGTGGTGCTCTGCACGCCGCACACTCAGCACACCGACCAGATCGTCAAGGTCGCCAACGCAGGCAAGCACGTGTTCTGCGAGAAACCGCTGTCGATGACGCGCGCCGACGTGCTGCGCGCGGTCGAGGCGGTCAACCGCAACAAGGTCGCGCTGGCAGTCGGTCACGAGCGGCGCTTCGAGCCGCCGATCATGGAATTGATGCGCGTGGTCAAATCGGGCGAGCTCGGGCTGCCGCTGCAGGTCGAGGCGAACTTCAGCCAGGACAAGTTTCTCTCGCTGCCTGCCGACAACTGGCGTCTCTCGGGCAAGGAAGCGCCTGCGGGACCGATGACCGCGACGGGCATCCACCTCCTCGATCTCTCGGTCGGCGTCTTCGGCCAGGCGGAGAGCGTTTACGCCAGCGTCAAACAGCTCGGCAGCCAGCTCGTCAACGGCGACACGCTCGCGATCCTGGTCTCGTTCAGGAACGGCGGCCATGCGCTCATCAGCGCGATCCTCGCGACACCTTTCGAAGGCCGCTTCGCCGTCTACTGCAACAAGGGCTGGATCGAGGTGCGGGACAAATCGCACCCGGAAGCGCCCGAAGGCTGGGTGCTGACCAAAGCCTTGCGCGGCGGCAAGCGCGAGGTCGTCGAATACAAGCCGGCGGACAACGTGCTCGCCAATCTGGAAGCGTTCGCCGACGCGGCGTTAGCGCGCGCGCCCTACCCCGTGCCGCAGGAACAAATGATTGCCAACATCTCGGCGCTGGAAGCAATATTCAAGTCTGTGCAATCCGGCGCGCCGGAAAAGGTGCCGGCGTAACCTTCCATGCGTAAAGCGACACCCGATTACGGCGGCGTCCTCGAGCGTGCCGAAGCGCTCGTGCCGACGCTGGCTGCGCGCGCGCGCGCGGCCGAAGAGCTGCGCCGCATTCCCGACGAAACGATCGAAGAGCTGCGCCGGTCCGAGCTCTTCCGCGTGCTGCAGCCGAAGCGCGTCGGCGGCCTGGAGCTGCCGTACGAAGCGCTGGTGCGCGTCACCGCGATCCTCGCGCGCGGCTGCGGCTCGACCGCATGGGTGTACGCCAATCTCGCGAACCACGACTTCATGCTGGCGATGTGGCCCGGCGAAGCGCAGGAGGAGGTCTGGGGCGCGTCGTCGGACCAGCTCATCGGCTCGGCGCTCATGTTCCCGCCGGGCCGCGCGACTCGAGTGGCCGGCGGTTATCAGCTCTCCGGCCGCTGGAAGTTTTCGAGCGGCATCGACGCGTGCACGTGGACGATGCTCGGCGGCATCGCGTCCGCCGACGGCGAGCTTCCCGACTACCGCGTCTTCCTCGTCCCGCAGAGCGATTACGACACCCTGGATACGTGGCACGCGGCCGGCCTCAAGGGCACCGGCAGCAAGGACGTCGTGGTGAAAGACATCTTCGTGCCCGAGCACCGCACCCTCGCGGTCGAGCGCATGAAAGGCTGCGGCGCGCCGGGCATCGCGCTCAATCCGGGCCCGCTCTACCGCCTGCCGGTGTTCGACATGTTCCCTTACGTCGTCGCCTCTACCGTGCTGGGGCTCGCGCAGGCGGCCGTGAAGATCTTCGCCGAGGACACACGCCATCGCGTGACCTCGTACACGACGCAGCTCATGTCCGACCACGCCACCACCCAGTTGCGGCTGGGCGAGGCCGCCGCCGCGATCGAAGCGGGCGAGCTCATGCTGATCACCAACTGCGAAGCCGCGATGGAAGCGGCCGAGGCGTCGCGCGTGCCGACCGTGGAAGAGAAGATCCGGCTGCGCCGCGACGGCGCCTACGCCGCGCGGCTGTGCGCACACGCCGTCGACCTCCTCTTCGAAGCAGGCGGCGGCGAGTTCCTGTACGAGGACAAGCCCATACAGCGCATCTTCAGGGACGTGCACGCCGCACAGAACCATTACGCGCTGACCTGGGACGTCGCAGCTTCCGCCGCGGGCAAATTCATGCTCGGGATCGCACCCGACATCGCGACGCTGTGAGCGATCCGCAAAGCCCTCCGGCCTGCCCTCCGGAGCAGGCTTTCGATCCCCGCGATTTCCGCAACGCCCTCGGCACCTTCCCGACCGGCGTGTGCATCGTCACCACCGTAACGCCCGAAGGCGCGCCCATCGGGCTCACCTGCAACTCGTTCAGCTCGGTGTCGCTGTCGCCCGCGCTCGTGCTGTGGAGCCTCAGCCTGCGCTCGCCCAACCTCTCCAACTTCCTGCAGGCGCCCCACTTCGCGATCAACATCCTCGCGGCCGAGCAGCGCGACCTGTCCGCACGCTTCGCCCAGCCGATCGCGAACAAGTTCGACGGCGTGAACCGCCTCGAAGGCCGCCTCGGCGTGCCACTGATCGCCGACGCCGCGGCGCACCTGGAATGCCGCAACGAGACACGCTATTACAGCGGCGACCACGTGATCTTCATCGGCCACGTGCTGCACTACGCCTACCGGGCGTGCGAGCCGCTGCTCTTCTGCAAAGGGAAATACGCGAACCTGCGGGGCGAAGAACCGCAAAAAACGTAGGGTGCGTCAGCGGCGATAGCCGCGTAACGCACCGAGGAGGATGCATGAAAATGGCCCGGATGTTTGCTTGCGCGCTACTCGCCGCATTTGCAGCCGGCGCATCAGCGCAAACCTTCCCAACCCGACCCGTGCGTCTCGTCGTGCCTTTTCCGCCCGGCGCGGCGAGCGATTTCCTCGCGCGCGTGCTCGGGCAGAAGCTCACCGAGAGCTGGGGCCAGCAGGTCGTCGTCGACAACCGTCCGGGCGCGGGCGGCCTGATCGGCGGCACGGTGGTCGCGAAGTCGGCGGCGGACGGTCACACGATCGGGCTCGTCGGGCAGCCGCACCTCACCGCGCCGCTCCTCGCCAAAGAGCCGCCGTGGGATCCCTTCAAGGACTTCACCTACATCGGCAACGTCGCCTCGATGCCGAACGTCGCGGTGGTCGGGCCGGGACTTCAGGTCGCTTCGCTGCAGGAGATGCTGGCGCGCATCCGAGAAAAGCCCGGCTACTACAACTTCGGCTCGGCCGGCGCCGGCAGCTCGTCGCACTTCGCGACCGAGATGTTCAACGCGGCGGCGAAGCTCAACGCGGTGCATGTGCCGTTCAAGCTGCTCGCCGATGCGCTCGCCGAGATGTACGGCGGCCGCGTGCACTACTATCTCTTCCCGCTGCCCGCCGGCATGCCCGCGCTCAAGGACGGCAAGCTCAAGGCGATCGCGAGCGGCGGCAGGACGCGCGCGGTCGCGCTGCCCGACGTGCCCACGATGTCCGAAGCGGGCATGCCCGGTTTCGTCTCCGAGAGCTACTTCGGCCTCGTCGGCCCGCGCAGCGTGCCGGCGGCGATCGTCGCGAAGATCAACGGCGACTCGGTGAAGTACCTGAAGACCGACGAGGTCAGGACGCGCTATCAGGCCGGCGGCGCCGACCCCGCGCCGAGCTCGCCGCAGGAGTTCCAGAAACTGATGGCGAACGAGCAGCAGCGCGTGAAGACGATCATCAAAAACATCGGACTGAAGGCTCAGTACTGAACTGCGTGAAACGTGAAACGTGAGAAAACCCGTGGCTCCTTTCACGTTTCACGTTTCACGTTTCACGTTTCACGTTGGGAGATTGAATGGTAGACGCAGCACTGATCGGACTCGGCTGGTGGGGCAAGAACATCCTCAAGGCGGTGCAGGGTAGGAGCTCCAAGATCCGCTTCGTGCACGGCGTCTCGAAAGAGCTCGACGAGGCGAGGCCGCTCGCGGAGCAGCACGGTTTCACGCTGTCGTCGGACCTCGACGCGGCGCTCGAGGACAAGCGCGTGCACGCGATCGTGCTCGCGACGCCGCACTCGCTCCATCCCGATCAGATCGTCGAGGTCGCGCGCGCGGGCAAGCCGGTGTTCTGCGAGAAGCCGTTGTCGCTGAAGCGCGCGGACGCGGCACGCGCCCTGGAGGCCGTCGCCAAAGCCGGCGTACCGATCGGCGTCGGCCAGAACAAGCGTTTCTGGCCGTCGATGGACGGTCTGCGCCAGGCGCTCGCGACGGGGATACTGGGAAAGGTGCTGCACGTCGAGGGCCACTACAGCAACGAGAATTCGGGCCTGCACTTCTCCGACTGGCGCGCGGACCCGAACGAAACGCCCGGCGCCGGCATGACCGGCACCGGCATCCACATCCTCGATGCCTTCGTGAACGCGTGCGGTCCGGTGGCCGAGGTGCAGGGCCAGTTCATCTCGACCAAACCGAGCCCCGATCCCCGCGACACGATCTCGGTGCTCTTCCGGTTCGAGAACAACGTCAGCGGATTGCTGGGCGCGGTGCGCGCCTCGCCCTTCTACTGGCGCGTGCAGGTTTTCGGCGACGAAGGTTCGGTCGAGGCGATCGGCGAAACCGGTCTCGTCGTGCGCACGCGCGGCGGCAAGACCGAGGTCCGCGAGTTTCCGCCGCGCGATTCTCTGCTGGCGGAATTCGAGCATTTCGCCGACGCGGTCGAGGGCCGTGCGCCCTATCCGATCACCCCGGCGGAGATGCTGAACACCGTCGGAGCGTTCGAGGCGATTACGCGGTCGCTGGAAACGGGCGAGCGCGTTCGCGTGGCAGCCTTGTGAGTCGTCATTCCCGCGCAGAGCCTGCCCTCGAGTGCTTTAGTCGGGGGCGGGGATCCATCTTGACCTCGAGCCTCCGAAAATGGATTCCCGATCCCGCTACCGCGGATCGGGAATGACGAGCGCAAAAAAACGGCACCCGCGGGTGCCGTTTTCGTTTGCCGCCGAGCGAACTCAGCTCACCGCTTGCTCGAGCTCCTTGCGCTTGGCTTCCATCGCGTCGGGAAGACGGCTCTTCAGCGAATCGAAGAGCTTGCCGTGGTCCTGCACCTCGTCGCGCCACGCGCCGCGGTCGATCTGCGTGAGCTTGTCGTACGTCGCGCGGCCGATGTTCAGCCCGGCGAGGTCGAGGTCCTCGTAACGCGGCACGCGCCCGATCGGGGTGTCGACGGCGCCTGCCGTGCCCTCCACGCGCTCGATGATCCACTTCAGCACGCGCATGTTCTCGCCGTAGCCCGGCCACAGGAACTTGCCGTTCTCGTCCTTGCGGAACCAGTTGACGCTGAAGACCTTAGGCTTGTCGGCGAGCTTCTCGCCGAGCTTCAGCCAGTGCTGGAAGTAGTCGCCGAAGTGATAGCCGCAGAACGGCAGCATCGCGAACGGATCGCGGCGCACCACGCCGACCTTGCCGATGATCGCGGCGGTCGTCTCGGACGCCATGGTCGCGGCCATGTAGACGCCGTGCGTCCAGTCGTAGGCTTCGGCGACGAGCGGCACGGTGGTCGTGCGGCGGCCGCCGAACAGGAACGCGCTGATCGGCACGCCGGCGGGATTCTCCCAGTCCTTGTCGAGCGACGGGATCTGGTCCGCGGCGACGGTGAAGCGCGCGTTCGGGTGCGCCGCGGGCTTGCCGCTGGCCGGATCGTACGGGTTGCCCTGCCAGTCGATGAGGTCCTTGGGCGCTTCCTTGGTCAGACCTTCCCACCACACGTCGCCGTCGGGGGTCAGCGCCACGTTGGTGAAGATCGTGTTCTCGTGGAGCGCGGCGAGGCAGTTGGGATTGGTCTCGTGCGACGTGCCCGGCGCGACGCCGAAGGCACCCGCTTCGGGATTGATCGCATAGAGGCGTCCGTCCTTGCCCGGCTTGATCCACGCGATGTCCTCACCGATGGTGGTGACCTTCCAGCCCTCGAGCGCCTTGGGCGGGATCAGCATGGCAAGGTTGGTCTTACCGCACGCGCTGGGGAAGGCCGCGGCGATGTAGTGCTTCTTCCCGCCGGGGGGCTCGATGCCCAGGATGAGCATGTGCTCGGCGAGCCAGCCCTGCTCGCGCGCCATGATCGACGCGATGCGCAGCGCGAAGCACTTCTTGCCGAGCAGCGCGTTGCCGCCGTAGCCCGAGCCGAACGACCAGATCGACTTGTCCTCGGGGAAGTGGACGATGTACTTGTGCTCCTTGTTGCTCGGCCAGCGCACGTCCTTCTCGCCCGGAGCGAGCGGCGCGCCCACCGAGTGCAGGCACGGCACGAAATAACCGTCCTTGCCCAGCACGTCGAGCACCGCGCGGCCGATGCGCGTCATGATCCGCATGCTGACCACCACGTACGGCGAGTCGGTGAGCTCCACGCCGATGTGGGCGATGGGCGAGCCGAGCGGCCCCATGCTGAAGGGGATCACGTACATCGTGCGCCCGCGCATGCAGCCGTCGAACAGCTTGGTGAGGGTCGCCTTCATCTCCGCAGGCTCGACCCAGTTGTTGTTGGGGCCCGCGTCTTCCTTATTCTTCGGGCAGACGAAGGTGCGGTCCTCCATGCGCGCGACGTCGGCGGGATCGGAGCGCGCGAGGAAGCTGCCGGGACGCTTGTCCTGGTTCAGCTTGATGAGCATGCCGGAGTCGACCATCTCCTGGTTGAGGCGGTCGTACTCTTCCTGGGAACCATCGCACCAGTACACACGGTCCGGCTTGCAAAGCTGGGCCATCTCCTCGACCCATGCCTTGAGCTTCTGGTTGGTGACGTAGGCCGGGAATTCCATGGCAGGTGCAACGTGAGCCGCTGTAGCGGTCTGGTTCATACGGCTTTCCTCATCCTGGGCGCGCTAAAGAATGTTCGCGTGAAAAAACAAAGGCAAAGCAAGCGGCCGTTCGTGAAATGCGCGACACCCGTGCGCTTCACATCCGCTTGCTCTGCCGTGGGGCCCTGATTTTACGCTATTTTCGAACGGTATGCAGGCACTAACGCCGCCGCAGTGCAGCGTGGAAAGTGCCTCGTGCGGGGAGGCGTTTCGCGTGCTGAAAAGCGCCTAACGTCGCTGGAACTGGGTCTTGCCGAACATGATGTCCCACGATTTGGCGTCGTGAGGCGCGTTGTTGCTGGCGTCGGCGAGCACTTTGACGCCGCGCTGGACCGCCGGACGCGCATCGATCGCGTCGAACCAGCGCTTCGCGTTCGGATACTCCTCGATGTTCACTCCGCGCGCGTCGGCGCCGCGCATCCAAGGGAAGCACGCCATGTCGGCGATGCTGTATTCGTCGCCGGCGAGGTATTCGGTTTCCGCGAGCCGCTTGTCGAGGACGTTGGTGAGGCGGTTGCACTCGTTGGTGTAGCGGTCGATGGCGTACTCGATCTTGTCGTGGGCGTAGCGGCGGAAGTGATTGGCCTGCCCCATCATCGGGCCCAGGCCGCCCATCTGCCACATGAGCCACTGGACGCAGGTCCAGCGCTCCGCCATGTCGATCGGCAGGAACCGGCCGCTCTTGGACGCGAGGTACAGCAGGATCGCGCCCGTCTCCATGAGCGACAGCGGCTTGCCGCCGGGCCCTTCGCTGTCGACGATCGCCGGGATGCGGTTGTTCGGGCTGATCGCGAGGAAGCTCGGCTTGAACTGATCGCCCTCGCGGATGTTGATCGGGTAGACGCGATACTCGAGGCCGGTTTCCTCGAGCATGATATGGACCTTGTGGCCGTTCGGCGTCGGCCACGAGTAGACGTCGATCATGGGTCCCCCTAGCGCCTGGTTGCGCGCGTACGCTTGAAGTTGTCGACCGCGCGATCCTGGGATTTTGCCAGCGCTTCGGCGGCTTTTTTAGCCCCCTCGTCGGCCTTCGCCTTGGCCTCGGCGGCCTTCGCTTGCTGTTCTTCGGTGGGTGCGGGGAGCTTTGCCGAGACGCCGCCGGCGAGCGCGAGACCGAGCGCTGCCGTGGCCGCATAAACGCTGCTTCTTTTCATTTTTTCCATCCCTCCTCCATCGCCGCCGCCGGTGCGGTCGTCGGCGCCGAGCCCGCCGGCGCCACGCGATCCCTGCGCGCCATCACGTCGCGGTACCAGATCTCGTGGTGCTCTTTCGCCCAGGTCTCGTCGACCACGCCGTGGCGCATCGCGTCGTACGAGCCTTCCAGCCCGATCGTGCCGAGATAGATGTGCCCCAGCGAGATCGCCATGTAGATCACCGCCGCAATCGCGTGCACGACGTTCGCCCACTGCATGGTCTCGCGGGTCTGGCCGAAGTTCGGGAAGTCGAGCACGAGGCCGCTCGCGCTCACGATGATCCCGAGCACGGTCACGCCGAACCAGAACCACGCTTTCTCGCCCGCGTTGAACTTGCCGGACGGCACGTGCTCGCCGCTCACCATCCCGCCGGCCTTGCGCAGCCACTGCCAGTCGTAGGCGCGCGGGAGGTTGTCGTGCACGAAGACGACGAACATCACCACGGTGCACACGACGAACAGCGGGCCGACGAAGTTGTGCAGGTTCTTGCCGAGGATCGTCAGCGCCGAGAAGATCGAATAGCCGAAGATCGGCAGCAGCACGTAGCGCCCGAACAGCATGAAGATGCCGCTGACCGCGAGTATCAGGAAGGTGATCGCCACCGACCAGTGCACCACGCGCTCCCACGGCGTGAAACGCACGATCAGCCTGCCTGTCCTGGGCTCCTGCAGCGCGATCTTGCCGCGCCACCAGAAGAACGCCAGGATCACGAGGAACACCCCGACCATGAGCCAGCCCCCGTAGACCGTGATCGGACCGTTGCGCACCCGGCGCCACATCTCGCCTTCGGTCTGGATGAGGACGTTGGTCTCGGGCCCGCGCACCTGCGTCGTCTGGTAGGCGTTGACGTCGCCGCTGCGCACGTCGCGCCACATCGGGGCATTGTTCAGCGGCTGGCTCTTCTGCCGCTGCATCTCGGCGGGCTGTCCCTGCGCGGCGCCGGGCTGCTGCGCGGCACCCTGCTGGGTTTCGCTCTTCTGCTGTGACAGCGCGAACTGGGGAAGAACCAGGAACACGAGCGCGACGAGAAGTCGCGCCCACACGCTCGCGTTTTTCATCTCCACCTTCTCTCCCCCCCGGTTACTTCGCGCCGACGCGGACGTACTCGTTCTGGGCGTTGTTGCGGGCCTTGATCGACTTCTCCCACTCGGCCTTGTCGTTGTTGAAGGGCTGGCCCTGCCACGGCACGTTGTCCGGCTTGCCCTGGTACTTGCCCTGTTTGTAGACGGTCACCTGCGGCTTTTCGCCGCAGGCCGCAAGCGTGAACGCCCCGAACGCCGCGAGGGCGACCGCGATCAGAACGCCGCGGCCCTTCACGATTTCGGCCCCTGCTGAGGCTGCGTCTGGCCGGGGGGCGCCGATTGCGGAGCGCCCGGGGCGCCGGGCGCACCATAGGCGGTGCCCCAGCCCCATACTTCGCTGCCCTTGCCGCGCGTGAACACGCGCTGGCGGTAGATGTCCGCGATGACGTCGCCGTCGCCGCCCAGCAGCGCCTTGGTCGAGCACATCTCGGCGCACGCAGGAAGCTTGCCTTCGGCGAGACGGTTGCGACCGTATTTCCTGAACTCGTCCGCGCTGTGGTCCTGCTCCGGACCGCCCGCGCAGAAGGTGCACTTGTCCATCTTGCCGCGCAGGCCGAACGCGCCGTCCTGCGGGAACTGCGGC
>DATAJS010000021.1 GCA_036262035.1 Burkholderiales bacterium
ATCGATCGAGCTGCCGAAGGGCACGGAGATGGTGATGCCCGGGGACAACGTGTCGATCGAAGTGACGCTGATCCAGCCGATCGCGATGGAAGAGGGGCTGCGTTTCGCGATTCGCGAAGGCGGCAGAACCGTCGGCGCCGGCGTCGTCGCGAAAATCATCGAGTAACCACGATTTCTTCGTAGCTTTTACCGCGTCGGCGGCGCCGGGCCGCCCCAAGCCGTCGACGCTAACTTTAATCGGCGCAAAGTAGGTTTTCACTTTGCGCCGCTGATTAGGCCAGTAGCTCAATTGGCAGAGCGTCGGTCTCCAAAACCGAAGGTTGGGGGTTCGAGACCCTCCTGGCCTGCCATCCGGCGGGAACTCTTTTCAGCAGACGCACTCTAAGACGGCCCACCGGGCGCAAGAATTGATGGCAGACAAGATCAAGATCGTGCTGGCGGTGCTGCTGGTCGCAGCGGGTCTCGCCGGCTTTTATTATTTCGGAGACAGCCCCGCCATCGTGCGTCTGGGCTCGGTGCTCGCAGGACTGCTCGCTGCGGCTTTCGTCTTCTGGACGACGGTTCCGGGCAAGCAGTTCTACGTGTACGCGCAGGAGTCGGCGGCAGAGACCCGCAAGGTCGTCTGGCCCACCCGCAAGGAAACCATCCAGACCACCGCCGTGGTCTTTCTGTTCGTCATCGCGATGGCGCTTTTCCTGTGGGCGGTGGACGCGAGTCTCCTGTGGATCGTCAAGAAACTGATAGGCACGGGTGAATGATGAGCAAGAAGTGGTACGTCGTGCATGCCTATTCGGGTTTCGAGAAGAGCGTCGCTCGCACCCTTCAGGACCGCATCGCGCGCGCCGGCATGCAGGAGCAGTTCGGCCAGATCCTCGTGCCGGTCGAGGAAGTGGTCGAGATGAAGAGCGGCCAGAAGAACATCAGCGAGCGCAAGTTCTTTCCCGGCTACGTGCTGGTCGAGATGGACATGACCGACGACAGCTGGCACCTCGTCAAGAACACGCCGAAGGTGACCGGTTTCGTCGGCGGCACAGCGACCAAACCCACGCCGATCTCGGAGAAGGAAGTCGAGAACATCCTTCACCAGATCCAGGAAGGGGTGGAGAAGCCGCGGCCCAAGGTGCTGTTCGAAGTGGGCGAAGCCGTGCGCGTGAAGGAAGGCCCGTTCGCCGACTTCCACGGCAACGTCGAAGACGTCAACTACGACAAGAACAAGCTTCGCGTGTCGGTGACGATCTTCGGCCGTTCGACCCCCGTCGAGCTCGATTTCGGGCAGGTCGAGAAGGCGTAAGAGTTTTTTTAAGTCGCTGAAAGCGCAAGGTTTCAGCGATAGAGTGAGCAGTAACTAACGGGGAGGGCGCGGTCAGCGCCCGCTTGCACCCAAGGAGAGCCAAATGGCAAAGAAAGTCGTCGGCCTGATCAAGCTTCAGGTGCCGGCGGGCAAGGCGAATCCCTCGCCGCCCATCGGCCCCGCGCTCGGCCAGCGCGGTCTCAACATCATGGAATTCTGCAAGGCGTTCAACGCCCAGACGCAGAAGCTGGAGCCGGGCCTGCCCATCCCCGTGGTGATCACGGCGTACGCGGACAAGAGCTTCACTTTCATCATGAAGACGCCGCCCGCGACCATCCTCATCAAGAAGGCCGCGAAGATCGACAAGGGCAGCCCGCGTCCGAACAGCGACAAGGTCGGCCGCATCTCGCGCGCCCAGGCCGAGGAGATCGCCAAGACCAAGATGCCCGATCTGACCGCCGCCGACCTCGAGGCGGCCGTGAAGACCATCGCCGGCAGCGCCCGCAGCATCGGCATCGAAGTGGAGGGCTTGTAATGGCTCGCGACTCCAAGCGTTACAAGGCGCTCAAGACCAAGGTCGAGCATATGAAGCTCTACCCGGTCGCCGATGCGCTGCAGATCATCAAGACCAACGCCACCGCCAAGTTCGACGAGTCGGTCGACGTCGCGCTCAATCTGGGCATCGACGCGAAGAAGTCGGATCAGGCGGTGCGCGGCTCGGTCGTGCTGCCGCAGGGCACGGGCAAGAGCGTGCGCGTCGCGGTGTTCGCCCAGGGCGACCGTGCCGAGCAGGCGCGCTCCGCCGGCGCGGACATCGTCGGCTTCGACGATCTCGCGAACGACATCAAGGGCGGCAAGATGGATTTCGACGTCGTGATCGCGACGCCGGACGCCATGCGCGTCGTCGGTCAGCTCGGCCAGATCCTCGGCCCCCGCGGTCTCATGCCCAACCCGAAAGTCGGCACCGTGACGCAGGACGTGACCACCGCGGTGAAGAACGCCAAGGCGGGCCAGGTGCAGTACCGCACCGACAAGGCCGGCATCGTCCAGTGCACGATCGGCCGCGCCTCCTTCACCGTCGAAGCGCTGGAGGAGAACTTCCGCGCGCTCGTCGACGCGGTGAACAAGGCGCGTCCCGCGACCGCGAAAGGCGTGTACCTGAAGAAGGTATCGGTGACGAGCACGATGGGCGTCGGCGTTCGCGTCGACCAGAGCACGCTTGCGCAGCAGGCGAGTGCTTAACTTTTAAATGGATCCTGGATCGCGCCGCTTGCGCGACGCGTCCAGGACTATCGGCTTTGGGCCGCCGGCGCAGCAAGGCCGGCGGGTTGTCAAAGACCGTTGGGATCGAAGGTGTCGGCATGAACCGGAGATTTAATCGGACGTTTCGCCCAACGCAGACGGCGCACCCGAGGACAGATCTGGAAGTTGTCATGTCTGCTCCTTATGCACACAGGTCGCCGTATTCGTAGGAGAAGACCTTGAGTCTTAATCTGGAGCAAAAGCAGGCGGTAGTCGCCGAGGTGAGCGCAGAAGTCGCGCGAGCCCAGGCGATCGTGGTTGCCGAATACCGCGGCCTGCCCGTCGGAAACATGACCGCCTTGCGCCGACGTGCGCGCGAGTCGGGCGTGTACCTGCGGGTCCTGAAGAACACGCTGGCGCGCCGCGCCGTCGCCGAAACGCCTTTTGCGGGCCTGGCCGACAAGCTGGTCGGTCCTCTCGCTTACGGCATTTCGGCCGATCCGGTGGCGGTCGCCAAAGTGCTGAACGACTTCGCGAAGGACAACGCCGAGAAGTTCGTCATCAAGGGCGGCGCCATGCCGAACGCGGTGATGAGCCCCGAGCAGGTTGGCCAGCTCGCGAAGATGCCCAGCCGTAACGAGCTGCTGTCCATGCTGCTCGGCACGATGCAGGCGCCGATCGCGAAACTCGCTCGCACGATGAACGAGGTTCCCGGCAAGTTCGTTCGCACCCTCGCTGCGATTCAGGAACAAAAGGAAAAACAGGCTGCCTGAAGGCAACCTGTCGCGGATTCAGTTACCGAACCAACGAAAGACATTAGGAGATAGACATGGCAGTTGCCACTGCAGAAATCCTCGACGCGATCTCGAACATGACCGTGCTCGAGCTGTCCCAACTGATCAAGGAAATGGAAGAGAAGTTCGGCGTGTCCGCCGCGGCTGCGGCCGTTGCGGTCGCTCCGGCGGCGGGCGGCGGCGGCGCACCCGCGGCTGCGGCCGAAGAGAAGACCGAGTTCAACGTCGTGCTGACCAACGCCGGTGCGAACAAGGTCAACGTGATCAAGGTGGTGCGTGCGGTCACCGGCCTCGGCCTGAAGGAAGCCAAGGACCTGGTGGACGGCGCGCCGAAGCCCGTCAAGGAAGGCATTCCCAAGGCTGACGCGGACGCGATCCTCAAGCAGATCACCGAAGCCGGCGGCACCGCTGAGATCAAGTAAGGCGCTTGACGCTCTCGAACGGCTGGCGGGCGACCGCCAGCCTTTCCCATTTTTAGCGAGCGACAAAACGAGCATTCGTTTGACGCATTTTGGAGGTTTTTCGTCCCAGTGCACCTGCCCGTCGGGTGCGTTGCGACGTGTGACTTTCGCTCACATCCGTTCCTCTAACTCTGCCCGGAGTTGATATGGCGTACTCATTCACCGAGAAGAAACGTATCCGTAAGAGCTTTGCGAAGCGCAACGTGGTGTTGCCGGTTCCGTTTCTGCTCGCGACGCAGCTGGAGTCGTTCGCTGCCTTTCTGCAGGAGTTCGTAGGTGCGGAAAGCCGCAAGAACGAAGGCCTTCAGGCTGCGTTCAAGTCGATCTTCCCGATCGAGAGCCACTCGAAGAACGCGCGTCTCGAGTTCGTGAGCTACGCGCTCGGCGAGCCGCCGTTCGACGTCAAGGAATGCCAGCAGCGGGGCCTCACGTTCGCGGCGCCGCTGCGCGCCAAGGTGCGCCTCGTCATCATGGACAAGGAAGCCGCCAAGCCGACGCCGAAGGAGGTGAAGGAGCAGGAGGTCTACATGGGCGAGATCCCGCTCATGACGTCCACCGGCTCGTTCGTCATCAACGGCACCGAGCGCGTCATCGTGTCGCAGCTGCACCGTTCGCCGGGCGTGTTCTTCGAGCACGACCGCGGCAAGACGCACTCCTCGGGCAAGCTGCTGTTCTCCGCGCGCGTGATTCCCTACCGCGGCTCGTGGCTCGATTTCGAGTACGACCCGAAGGATTACCTGTACTTCCGCGTCGACCGCCGCCGCAAGATGCCGGTGACCACGCTGCTGAAGGCGATCGGCTACACGCCCGAGCGCATCCTCAAGGAGTTCTTCGCGTTCGACACCTTCCACCTGACCAAGGACACGGTGGAGTTCGCGCTCGTCCCCGAGCGCATGCGCGGCGAGATCGCGCGCTTCGACATCGCGGTGAAGGGCAAGTCCATCGTCGCCAAGGACAAGCGCATCACGGTCAAGCACGTGCGTGAGATGGAAACCGCGGGTCTGACGCAGCTTCCGGTCCCCGAGGACTTCCTGCTCGGCCGCACGCTCGCGCACAACGTGATCGACACCTCGACGGGCGAAGTCGTCGCGAGCGCGAACGACGAGGTGACCGATGCGGTGCTCGCCAAGCTGCGCGAAGCGGGTGTCGAGACGATCCAGACGATCTACACCAACGACCTCGATCAGGGTCCGTACATCTCGTCGACGCTGCGTATCGACGAGACCGCCGACCAGATGGCCGCGCAGGTCGCGATCTACCGCATGATGCGTCCGGGCGAGCCGCCGACCGAGGAAGCGGTGAAGACGCTGTTCAACGGCCTGTTCTTCTCGGAAGACCGTTACGATCTCTCGGCCGTCGGCCGCATGAAGTTCAACCGCCGCGTCGGCCGCGAAGAGCTCGAAGGTCCGGGCACGCTGTCGCCCGACGACATCGTCGCGGTGATCCGCATCCTGGTGGATCTGCGTAACGGCAAGGGCGAGATCGACGACATCGACCACCTGGGCAACCGCCGCGTGCGCTCGGTGGGCGAGCTCGCGGAGAACCAGTTTCGCGCCGGTCTGGTGCGCGTCGAGCGCGCGGTGAAAGAGCGTCTGTCGCAGGCCGAGTCCGAAAACCTCATGCCGCACGACCTCATCAACGCCAAACCGGTCTCGGCCGCGATTCGCGAGTTCTTCGGCTCCTCGCAGCTCTCGCAGTTCATGGACCAGACCAACCCGCTGTCCGAGATCACGCACAAGCGCCGCGTCTCCGCCTTGGGCCCGGGCGGTCTCACGCGCGAGCGCGCGGGCTTCGAAGTCCGCGACGTGCACCCGACCCACTACGGCCGCGTGTGTCCGATCGAGACGCCGGAAGGTCCGAACATCGGTCTCATCAACTCGCTCGCCTTGTACGCGCGCACCAACACCTACGGCTTCCTCGAGACGCCGTATCGCAAGGTGCGCGACAGCCAGGTCACCGACGAGATCCACTACCTGTCGGCGATCGAGGAAGGCCAGTACATGATCGCGCAGGCGAACGCCGCGCTCGACGGCAGCGGCAAGTTCACCGACGACCTCGTGTCGTGCCGGAACCGCAACGAGTTCACGCTCTCGACGCCCGATCGCATCGAGTACATGGACGTGGCGCCGTCGCAGGCGGTGTCGGTGGCCGCTTCGCTGATCCCGTTCCTCGAGCACGACGACGCGAACCGCGCGCTGATGGGCTCGAACATGCAGCGCCAGGCGGTGCCCTGCCTGCGTGCGGAGAAGCCCCTCGTCGGCACCGGTCTGGAGCGCACGGTCGCGGTCGACTCGGGCACGGCGGTGCAGGCGCGCCGAGGCGGCGTGGTCGACTACGTCGACGCGGGCCGTATCGTGGTGCGCGTGAACGACGAAGAGACCTCCGCGGGTGAAGTCGGCGTCGACATCTACAACCTGGTGAAGTACCAGCGCTCGAACCAGAACACCAACATCAACCAGCGTCCGCTGGTGAAGGTGGGTGACCGCATCGCGCGCGGCGACGTCGTGGCCGACGGCGCTTCGACCGACACCGGCGAGCTCGCGCTCGGGCAGAACATGCTCGTCGCGTTCATGCCGTGGAACGGCTACAACTTCGAGGACTCGATCCTGATCTCGGAGCGCGTGGTCGCGGAAGAGCGCTTCACCTCGATCCACATCGAAGAGCTGTCGGTCGTCGCCCGCGACACCAAGCTCGGACCGGAAGAGATCACGCGCGACATCTCGAACCTGTCGGAGAACCAGCTCGCCAACCTCGACGAGTCCGGGATCATCTACATCGGCGCCGAAGTCGAAGCCGGCGACGTGCTGGTCGGCAAGGTCACGCCGAAAGGCGAGACCCAGCTCACGCCGGAAGAGAAGCTGCTCCGCGCGATCTTCGGCGAGAAGGCCTCCGACGTGAAAGACACCAGCTTGCGCGTGCCCTCGGGCATGTCGGGCACGGTGATCGACGTCCAGGTATTCACGCGTGAAGGCATCGAGCGCGACAAGCGCGCGCAGCAGATCATCGACGACGAGCTCAAGCGCTACAAGAAAGACCTCGGCGACCAGATGCGCATCGTCGAGAACGACATGTTCGAGCGTATCGAGCGCCTGCTGGTGGGCAAGGTCGCCAACGGCGGTCCGAAGAAGCTCGCCAAGGGCACCAAGATCACCAAGCAGTACTTGCAGGAGAACGAGCGCCATTCCTGGTTCGACATCCGTCTGGAGAAGGACGAGATCAGCCAGCAGATGGAACAGCTCCAGGAGTCGCTCAAGCAGACCCAGGTGATGTTCGACAAGGCCTTCGAGGACAAGAGGAAGAAGCTCACGCAAGGGGACGAGCTGCCCCCGGGCGTGCAGAAGATGGTGAAGGTGTACCTCGCGGTCAAGCGCCGCCTGCAGCCCGGCGACAAGATGGCCGGCCGTCACGGCAACAAGGGCGTGATCTCGAAGATCACGCCGGTGGAAGACATGCCGTACATGGCGGACGGCACGCCGGTGGACATCGTGCTGAACCCGCTCGGCGTCCCGTCGCGGATGAACGTCGGGCAGATCCTCGAGACCCACCTCGGGTGGGCCGCGAAAGGCCTCGGGCATCGCATCGGCGAGCTGCTCAAGGCGCAGCAGAACGCGGCCGCGGTGCGCGCGTTCCTCGACAAGGTCTACAACAGCAACGGCCATTCGGAGGACATCGCGTCGCTCACCGACGAGGAAGTGACCGAGCTCGCGCAGCATCTGTCGGCCGGCGTGCCTTTCGCGACGCCGGTGTTCGACGGCGCGACCGAGAAGGAGATCCGCGCGATGCTCGACCTCGCCTATCCGGACGACGACGAGCGCACCAGGAAGATCGGTTTCACGCCGAGCAAGACGCAGGTCACGCTGTACGACGGCCGCACCGGCGACTCCTTCGAGCGCAACGTGACCGTCGGCTACATGCACATGCTGAAGCTGCACCACCTCGTCGACGACAAGATGCATGCGCGCTCGACCGGCCCGTACAGCCTCGTCACGCAGCAGCCGCTGGGCGGCAAGGCGCAGTTCGGCGGCCAGCGCTTCGGCGAGATGGAGGTGTGGGCGCTGGAAGCTTACGGCGCCGCCTACACGCTGCAGGAGATGCTCACGGTGAAGTCGGACGACACCGAAGGCCGCCGCAAGGTGTACGAGTCGATCGTCAAGGGCGATCACCGCATCGAGGCCGGCATGCCCGAGTCGTTCAACGTGCTGGTCAAGGAGATCCGGTCGCTCGCGATCGACATCGACCTCGACCACAACCGTTATTGATTTAGATGCAGATGCACCTAACTCCTCACGTATTCAGGAGTAATACATGAAAGCATTGCTGGATCTCTTTAAGCAGGTAACGCAGGAAGAGGAATTCGACGCGATCAAGATCGGGCTCGCTTCGCCCGAGAAGATCCGCTCGTGGTCGTACGGCGAAGTGAAGAAGCCGGAGACGATCAACTACCGCACGTTCAAGCCCGAGCGTGACGGCCTCTTCTGCGCGAAGATCTTCGGTCCAGTGAAGGATTACGAGTGCCTGTGCGGCAAGTACAAGCGCCTGAAGCACCGCGGGGTGATCTGCGAGAAGTGCGGCGTCGAAGTGACGCTGTCGAAGGTGCGGCGCGAGCGCATGGGCCACATCGAGCTCGCGAGCCCGGTCGCGCACATCTGGTTCCTGAAGTCGCTGCCGTCGCGCCTCGGGATGGTGCTCGACATGACGCTGCGCGACATCGAGCGCGTGCTGTACTTCGAGGCGTACGTGGTGACCGAGCCCGGCATGACCCCGCTCAAGCGCGGCCAGCTCATGACCGAGGACGACTACCTCGCCAAGGTCGAAGAGTTCGGTGACGACTTCTCCGCCGCGATGGGCGCCGAAGGCGTGCGCGAGCTGCTGCG
The DNA here is from genome assembly GCA_036262035.1 of Burkholderiales bacterium. Classification (NCBI taxonomy): domain Bacteria; kingdom Pseudomonadati; phylum Pseudomonadota; class Betaproteobacteria; order Burkholderiales; species Burkholderiales bacterium. The sequence continues at coordinate 8,663 of DATAJS010000021.1, forward strand.
CAACCTCGATCTGAAGAACGAGATCGAGACGCTGCGCACCGACCTCGCCGCGACCACGTCGGACACCAAGATCAAGAAGATCGCCAAGCGCCTGAAGGTGCTCGAAGCCTTCCAGAAGTCCGGCATCAAGCCCGACTGGATGATCATGGAAGTGCTGCCGGTGCTGCCGCCGGAGCTGCGCCCGCTGGTTCCCCTGGACGGCGGCCGCTTCGCGACCTCCGACCTGAACGACCTCTATCGGCGCGTGATCAACCGCAACAACCGCCTGAAGCGCCTGCTCGAGCTCAAAGCGCCCGAGATCATCGTGCGCAACGAGAAGCGCATGCTGCAGGAAGCAGTGGACTCGCTGCTGGACAACGGCCGCCGCGGCAAGGCGATGACCGGCGCCAACAAGCGTCCGCTGAAGTCGCTCGCCGACATGATCAAGGGCAAGGGCGGCCGCTTCCGTCAGAACCTGCTCGGCAAGCGCGTCGACTACTCGGGCCGCTCGGTCATCGTCGTCGGCCCGCAGTTGAAGCTCCACCAGTGCGGCCTGCCGAAGAAGATGGCGCTCGAGCTCTTCAAGCCGTTCATCTTCAACAAGCTCGAAGTGATGGGCCTCGCGACCACGATCAAGGCCGCCAAGCGCATGGTCGAGAGCGAAGAAGCGATCGTCTGGGACATTCTCGAGGAAGTCATCCGCGAGCACCCGGTCATGCTGAACCGCGCGCCGACGCTGCACCGACTCGGCATCCAGGCGTTCGAGCCGGTGCTGATCGAAGGCAAGGCGATCCAGCTCCACCCGCTCGTCTGCGCGGCGTTCAACGCCGACTTCGACGGCGACCAGATGGCCGTGCACGTGCCGCTGTCGCTCGAAGCGCAGATGGAAGCGCGCACGCTGATGCTGTCGTCGAACAACATCCTGTCGCCCGCCAACGGCGACCCGATCATCGTGCCGTCGCAGGACATCGTTCTCGGCCTGTACTACATCACGCGCGAGAAAGTCGCCGCGCGCGGTGAAGGCTCGGCGTTCGTCAACGTCGCGGAAGCCTCGCGTGCGTACGAGAGCGGCGAAGTCGAGATCAACGCCAAGATCAAGGTGCGCATCAAGGAGTACGAAGTCGACGAGCACGGCGAGAAGCGCGAGAAGACCACGCGCTACGAGACGACCGTCGGCCGTGCGCTGCTGTCCGAGATCCTTCCCGCGGGCCTGTCTTTCGAGCTCATCAACAAGGCGCTCAAGAAGAAGGAGATCTCCAAGCTCATCAACGCGGCGTTCCGCCGCTGCGGGCTGCGCGAAACCGTGATCTTCGCCGACAAGCTGATGTACACCGGCTTCTCGATGGCGACGCGCGCGGGCCTGTCGATCGCTGTCGACGACATGCTCGTGCCGCAGCAGAAGGACGAGATCATCGGCGACGCCGAGAAGGAAGTGCAGGAGATCGAGAAGCAGTACACCAGCGGTCTCGTCACCCAGGGCGAGCGCTACAACAAGGTGGTCGACATCTGGGGCCGCGCGGGCGACCTCGTCGCCAAGGCGATGATGGAGCAGCTCTCCACCGAGCCGGTGCGCGTGCGCGATCCGAAGTCGGGCAAGCTGGTCGAGCGCAAGGACGAGAAGGGCGCGGTCGAGATGCAGGAGTCGCTCAACTCGATCTACATGATGGCCGACTCGGGCGCCCGCGGTTCCGCCGCGCAGATCCGTCAGCTCGCCGGCATGCGCGGCCTGATGGCGAAGCCGGACGGCTCGATCATCGAGACGCCGATCACGGCGAACTTCCGCGAAGGCCTCAACGTCCTTCAATACTTCATCTCGACGCACGGCGCTCGCAAGGGTCTGGCCGACACCGCGCTGAAGACCGCGAACTCGGGTTATCTCACGCGCCGTCTGGTCGACGTGACGCAGGACCTGGTGGTGACCGAGGACGATTGCGGCACGACGCAGGGCGTGGCGATGAAGGCGCTGGTCGAAGGCGGTGAAGTGGTCGAAAGCTTGCGCGAGCGCATCCTCGGCCGCGTGGCTGCCGCCGACCTCTACAGCCCCGAGTCCGGCGAGAACATGTACGAAGCGGGCACCCTGCTCGACGAAGACGCGGTCGACGGCATCGAAGCCGCGGGCATCGACGAAGTCAAGGTGCGCACGCCGCTCACCTGCGAGACGCGTCACGGCCTCTGCGCCAAGTGCTACGGCCGTGATCTCGGTCGCGGCGTGCCGGTGAACGTCGGCGAAGCGGTGGGTGTGATCGCCGCGCAGTCGATCGGCGAGCCGGGCACGCAGCTCACGATGAGGACGTTCCACATCGGGGGTGCCGCGTCGCGGACCGCGGTGGCGAGCCAGGTCGAGTCGAAGTCGAACGGCGTGGTGCGCTACGAGTCGGGCATGCGTTACGTCACCAACGTGCGCGGCGACCTGGTTGCGATCTCGCGTAACGGCGAAGTGGTCATCGTCGACGAGAACAACCGCGAGCGCGAGCGTCACAAGGTGCCGTACGGCGCGATGCTGCTCGCCCGCGACGGCGAGACCGTGAAGGCGGGTCAGGTGCTGGCCACCTGGGACCCGCACACCCGTCCGATCATCACCGAGTACTCGGGCCGAGTGAAGTTCGAGAACGTCGAGGAAGGCGTCACCGTCGCCCGTCAGATCGACGAGGTGACCGGTCTGTCGACCCTCGTCGTCGTCGATCCGAAGCGCCGCGCGGGCACTCAGGCCAAGGGTCTGCGTCCGCAGGTGAAGCTGCTCGACGAAGCCGGCAACGAGGTGAAGATCGCGGGCTCCGACGTCTCGGTGAACATCACCTTCCAGATCGGCTCGATCATCACGGTGCGCGACGGCCAGGAAGTGGGCGTGGGCGAGGTGCTCGCGCGTATTCCGCAGGAGACGTCGAAGACGCGCGACATCACCGGCGGTCTGCCGCGCGTCGCCGAGCTCTTCGAAGCGCGCTCGCCGAAGGACGCGGGCGTGCTGGCGGAAGTCACCGGCACGGTGTCGTTCGGCAAGGATACGAAGGGCAAGCAGCGTCTGGTCATCACCGACCTCGACGGCGTCGCCCACGAGTACCTGATCCCGAAGGACAAGCATGTGATGGCGCACGACGGCCAGGTCGTCAACAAGGGCGAGCTGATCGTCGACGGTCCGGCGGATCCGCACGACATCCTGCGCCTGCAGGGCGTCGAGGCGCTGGCGCGCTACATCTGCAACGAGGTCCAGGACGTCTACCGTCTGCAGGGCGTGAAGATCAACGACAAGCACATCGAAGTGATCGTGCGCCAGATGCTGCGCCGGGTGTCGATCGTCGATCCGGGCGAGACCCGCTTCATCACCGGCGAGCAGCTCGAGCGCGCGGAAGTGCTGGAAGAGAACGAGAAGGTCGAAGCGGAAGGCAAGCGTGCCGCGGTATACGAGTACATGCTGCTCGGTATCACCAAGGCGTCGCTGTCGACCGATTCGTTCATCTCGGCCGCTTCGTTCCAGGAGACGACCCGGGTGCTCACCGAGGCCGCCATCATGGGCAAGCGCGACGAGCTGCGCGGTCTGAAGGAAAACGTGATCGTCGGCCGGCTGATCCCGGCCGGCACCGGTCTCGCGTACCACAAGATCCGCCGCCGTCAGGCGCAGACCCAGGAGGCGCTGGAAGCCCAGCAGGCTCTCGAGCCGGTCGAGCCGGCGGGTACCCAAGACCAGGAACAGGTCGCGTGATCAACCGGCCGAAAGTGGAAACCTACTTTCGGCCGGATAGGAAAGAGCGCCGCGAGGCGCTTAAGCACGCCGCTGCGCGGCGAGGCGCTTGCGCCGAAGCAGCGGCGTGGAAGTTTCCGGGCGGCCCGGCGCCTTCACCGAAGTAAAGGCGACGAGGAAGGGCCGCGTTCTTGTTGACTGGGGTGGACTAAGCTCCTAAAATCCCCAGTCTTTTTACCGCCGGGACTGCAGACGCAGTGCCCGCCGGACTACAACGGCGCGTCGGCACGACAAGTGCCGGCGGCCTACAAGGATTGAGGATCAGGGCCGGGACGGTGGCGACGCCGTCCCCGCTTTTTTGGGGCGCCGGAAGTCGAATTTTTCGCCTCTGAAGCGCGGCCGCTAGCGGTGAATATCTTTAAAAACTGATTGGAATTAACGCGTTATGCCGACGATTAACCAGCTCGTGCGAAAACCCCGCCAGGCGCCCGTCACCAAGAGCAAGGTGCCCGCGCTGACCGGTTCGCCGCAACGCCGCGGCGTTTGCACCCGTGTCTACACGACGACCCCGAAAAAGCCGAACTCGGCGCTGCGGAAAGTGGCCAAGGTGCGCCTCACCAACGGCTTCGAGGTCATCGGCTACATCGGCGGCGAAGGCCACAACCTTCAGGAGCACTCGGTGGTTCTGATCCGCGGCGGCCGGGTGAAAGACCTCCCCGGCGTCCGCTACCACGTCGTCCGCGGCAGCCTCGACACCGCCGGCGTCAAAGACCGCAAGCAGAGCCGTTCCAAATACGGTGCTAAGCGCGCGAAGGCCGCCTAATTCGCCGCTGAACCAGAGAGTAGAAAACCATGCCGCGACGCAGAGAAGTTCCCAAGCGCGAAGTCCTTCCCGATCCGAAGTATTCGAGCCAGGACGTTTCGAAGTTCATCAACGTCCTCATGACCGGAGGCAAGAAGTCGGTCGCCGAACGCATCATCTACGGTGCGCTCGAGACGATCAAGCAGCGCAGCAACAAAGAGCCGCTCGAAGTCTTCAACCAGGCGCTCTCCAACGTGAAGCCGATGGTCGAAGTGAAGAGCCGCCGCGTCGGCGGTGCGAACTACCAGGTGCCGGTCGAAGTCCGGCCCGTCCGCCGCATGGCGCTGGCGATGCGCTGGCTCCGCGATGCCGCGCGCGGCCGCGGTGAAAAGTCGATGCAGCAACGGCTCGCGAGCGAGCTGTCCGAGGCCGCCGAGGGCCGCGGCGGCGCGATGAAGAAGCGCGAGGAAGTGCACCGCATGGCGGAAGCCAACAAGGCTTTCTCGCATTACCGGTTCTGAAATGCAGTGTTGAGTGTTGAGTTGTGAGTGTTTAGTGAGCTCACCGACACTCTCCCACTCAACACTAAACACTCAACAATTAGCACTGGGTTACTGACGTGGCACGCAAGACTCCTATCGAGCGGTACCGCAATATCGGCATCATGGCGCACATCGATGCCGGTAAGACCACGACCACCGAGCGCGTCCTGTTCTACACGGGCGTCTCCCACAAGCTGGGCGAGGTGCACGACGGCACCGCGGTCATGGACTGGATGGAGCAGGAGCAGGAGCGCGGCATCACGATCACGTCCGCGGCGACCACCTGCTTCTGGAAGGGCATGGACGGCACCTTCCCCGAGCACCGCGTGAACATCATCGACACTCCGGGCCACGTCGACTTCACGATCGAGGTGGAAAGGTCGCTGCGCGTGCTCGACGGCGCGTGCACCGTGCTGTGTGCGGTGGGCGGCGTGCAGCCGCAGACCGAGACGGTCTGGCGCCAGGGCAACAAGTACAAGGTTCCGCGCCTGTTCTTCGTGAACAAGATGGACCGCGCCGGCGCGGACTTCATGCGCGTGTACGACCAGATCAAGACGCGCCTGAAGGCCAATCCGGTTCCCATTCAGCTCCCCATCGGCGCCGAAGACAAGTTCGAAGGCGTGATCGACCTCGTCAAGATGAAGGCGATCTTCTGGGACGATTCGACGCAGGGCATGAAGTTCGAGGCCCGCGACATCCCCGAAGATCTCGCCGACGACGCGCAGGAGTGGCGCGAGAAGATGGTCGAGTCCGCCGCGGAAGCGAACGAAGAGCTCATGAACAAGTACCTCGAGAACGGGGACTTGTCCGAGGCCGAGATCAAGCAGGGTCTGCGCATCCGCACGATCAACACCGAGATCTTCCCGATGCTGTGCGGCTCGGCGTTCAAGAACAAGGGCGTGCAGGCGATGCTCGACGCGGTCGTCGAGTACATGCCGTCGCCCACCGACATCGCGGCCGTGAACGGCACCAACGAGCGCGGCGAGGAAGAAGAGCGTGCGGCGTCCGACCAGGCACCGTTCTCCGCCCTCGCGTTCAAGATCATGACCGACCCGTTCGTCGGCCAGCTCACGTTCTTCCGCGTCTATTCGGGCGTGGTGAACTCGGGCGACACGATCTACAACCCGGTGAAGGGCCGCAAGGAGCGCATCGGCCGTATCCTGCAGATGCACGCCAACGCGCGCGAAGAGATCAAGGAAGTGCGCGCGGGCGACATCGCGGCGGCGGTGGGTCTCAAGGACTACACCACCGGCGACACGCTCACCGATCCGACCAAGATCATCACGCTCGAGAAGATGGAATTCCCAGAGCCGGTGATTCACGTCGCGGTCGAGCCGAAGACCAAGGCCGACCAGGAGAAGATGGGCATGGCGCTCAATCGCCTCGCCCAGGAAGATCCGTCGTTCCGCGTGCGCACCGACGAGGAATCGGGCCAGACGATCATCTCCGGCATGGGCGAGCTTCACCTCGAGATCATCGTCGACCGCATGAAGCGCGAGTTCGGCGTCGAGGCGAACGTGGGCGCACCTCAGGTGGCGTACCGCGAGACGATCAAGAAGCCCGTCGAGAAAGTCGAAGGCAAGTTCGTCAAGCAGTCGGGCGGCCGCGGCCAGTACGGCCACGTCTGGATCAAGATGGAGCCGCAGGAGCCGGGCAAGGGCTACGAGTTCGTCGACGCGATCAAAGGCGGTTCGGTGCCGCGCGAATATATTCCCGCGGTCGAGAAAGGCATCAACGACACGCTGCCGAACGGCGTGCTCGCCGGCTTCCCGGTCGTCGACGTCAAAGTGACGCTGTTCGACGGTTCGTACCACGAAGTCGACTCGAACGAGAACGCGTTCAAGATGGCCGGCTCGATGGCATTCAAGGAAGGCATGCGCCGCGCGAGCCCGACGCTGCTCGAGCCGATCATGGCCGTCGAGGTCGAGACGCCGGAAGACTTCATGGGCAACGTGGTGGGCGACCTGAACTCCCGCCGCGGGATGATCCTCGGCATGGACGACATGGTCGGCGGCGGCAAGGCCGTGAAGGCTGAAGTGCCGCTCGCGGAAATGTTCGGCTACGCGACGACGCTGCGCTCGCTGTCGCAGGGCCGCGCGACGTACTCGATGGAGTTCAAGCACTACGCCGAAGCTCCGAAGAACGTCGCCGAAGCGATCATCAACAAGTACACCGGCAAAGACACCGAGAAGAAGTAATCGTGAAATGTGAAACGTGAAACGTGAAAAGTGAGGCGTAGCGCAGGCGCGACGTTTCACGTTTCACAAGCGGCATGAGCCGCGTCACGTTTGACGCAGTTAGAGAAAGGTATCCAGATGGCCAAGGGCAAATTCGAGCGGACCAAGCCGCACGTGAACGTGGGCACGATAGGTCACGTCGATCATGGAAAGACGACGCTGACGGCGGCGATCACGCTGGTGCTGGCGAAGAAGTTCGGGGGCGAGGCAAAGGCGTATGACCAGATCGACGCGGCGCCGGAAGAGAAGGCGCGCGGGATCACGATCAATACGTCGCACGTCGAATACGAGACGGCCAACCGCCACTACGCCCACGTCGACTGCCCGGGCCACGCCGACTACGTGAAGAAC